>JAYUMO010000108.1:0-4690 GCA_043762555.1 Gemmatimonadaceae bacterium
GCAGGCGGCGAAGGCGCTCGCGGCGTACCGCGCGAAGGGGAAGTAGCGCCGACCGCAGGCGCCGGCACGAAGGGCCGGGTTGCGCCGTTCCAGTGCGGCGCTGCAGCTTTGGAACTCGTCACGTTCGTCACCCATCACATCGGTCCAACCATGCCCACACGAAATGCCAGCGCCGTCTGGGAAGGCGGCTTCCAGCAAGGGAAGGGGAGCTTCAAGGGGGTGACCGGGCTCGCCGGGTCATACTCGCGCGGCTCGCGCTTCGAGGAAGCGGCCGGGTCGAACCCCGAAGAATTGCTCGCCGCGGCCGAAGCCGCGTGCTTCAGCATGGCGCTCAGCGTGGGGCTCGAGAAGAACGGCACGCCACCGGTGCGCGTCGAGACGAAGGCCGCCTGCACGATCGAGAAGGTGGGCGACGCCTTCAAGATCACCACCATGAAACTCACCGTGAGCGCGAAGGTGCCGAAGGTCGACGCCGCCACCTTCCAGAAGATCGCGATGGCGACGAAGGACGGCTGCCCGGTGAGCGGCGCGCTCAAGGGCAACGTGGACATCCAGCTCATCGCGGCGCTCGAGGGCTGAGCGCTCGTCGCGCGGTTCAGCTGCCGCTCACTGCCCCAGGTGCGCGAGCGCCACCCGGAGCGGCGCCATGGAGATCCGGATCAGCCCGCTGTAGGGCGCGTACATCTCGAGGATCAGGAAGATCGCCGTCGACACCGAGAAGGCCGCGACGAAGAGCGCCGACGTGACGGTCCCGTTGGGCTTCGCGTACAGACCGAAGCTCATGAAGATGATCGTCAACCAGCAGACGACGATCACAAGGAAGGTCTTCGAAAAGGTGGTCGCGCGCTGCTCGAACATCAGCCACCGGGTCTGTGACAGCTCGAGCACAAGAGCGATCGCCTGTGCCTTCAGCTCGCGCTGGCGGTCGTCCTTTGGCACGAGCGTGAGGATCCGGTCGGAGATCCCTTCCGCGCCGACGGACGGTGGCCCCAGGTCGACCTTCCCCGTGCTGTCCGGCGGCTCCATCCGGTCGATCGCGGCGCTGAGGGCGCCTCGCAGGAGCGCGCGCGTCTCCTGCGTCTCCGGTCCGATGCGGGCCAGCACGCGGTCCAGCAATGCCGCGCGCGAGGACAGTTCCGTCACTTCCTTGTCCTGCGTGTCGTACGAGCTCTTGGCCGACGCGACGAGCAGGCCGAGCACGAGCGCCGACATCGTCGCCACCAGTCCCATCGAGAGCTTGATCACCTCTTTCGATTCGGAGCTGAGGTGATGCTCCGGCAGCGCGGCGCGCAACGCGATGCCGGCCAGCGCGCCGCCGAACACGCTCGCGAAGACGAGCGCGCTGATCGCGACCGCACTCATCGTCGCCCCTACTTCGGCCACCGCCAGCCGAACGTCCCGGCCGTGAGCAGCGCGAAGAGGAGCGCGTCCACCGTGGCCGTGATCGTCATGCGCATCGACCGGCGGTACCAGATGGCCAGCGGCCAGATCGCGAACGCGTAGGCGGCGAACGCCGTAGCGCCGGCGACCTGGAACACCTTCAGGTAGGGCGTCGCCGCCGGCAGCGCGGCGCCGGTGAGGTACGCCGAGTAGATGCTCACCGCGAGCACGAAGACGAACCAGAGGCCGAGCTCGCGTCCCATCCCCGTGAAAGGCGGCAGCACGGTCATGATCGCGCGCGGGCCTTTCGCCAACTTCGCCTTGTACGCCTCGGTCTTCATGTCCTCCATGCTGGCGGGGCGCGGCATCATGTAGTCGCCCGGCGGCAGCTTGAGAGGACGAAGCGCGTCCATCGTCTGGTCCTCATTGGGCACCTTGGCGAAATCGCCCTTGTGCCAGGGGGTCACCATGTGGATGAGCGAGCTGGCCACGAAGACGATGACCGCGGAGACCACGATCGGGATCAGGAGCGCACTGAGCGGCACCATGTTTCACTCCAGTTGGGGACCGCACGAATCTGGCACGAAATGCCCGATCCGGCTACCGGTTTGGAAGGCGAGAGTAGCTAACGGGATGTAGGGGGCGTCAGGAGGCTAGGAAATAGAAGGCGTGGACAGTGGAGTGTCGTTGCTGGACGAGCGCACCGAATCAGCCAGGTGCGCTCGTCCAGCGACCAGAAACCACGGGCTACGCCTTCTATATTCCTAGCCTCCTGACGCCCCCCACAACCTGATAGCTACTATCGCCCTTACTGCGCCCTGTCGCGCGAAAACGGACCAACGCGTATCTTCGCTCGCCTATGGCCGATCACACGGAATCCGCCCCGGCTACTCGCGCCGCGTTCGTCTTTATCTTCATCACACTCACGCTCGACATGCTCGCGCTCGGGATCATCGTGCCGGTGCTGCCGCGGCTGGTGGTCGAATTCAACGGCGGGGACACAGCCAGCGGAGCGGCCGTCTACGGTTTGTTCGGCGCGGTCTGGCAGGGGACGCAGTTCGTCTTCGCCCCGGTGATCGGCGCGATCTCGGACCACTTTGGCCGGCGACGCGTGATCCTCATCTCCACGCTCGGCCTGGGGCTCGACTACTTCGTGATGGCCCTCGCGCCGACGCTCGGCTGGCTCCTCGCGGGGCGCGTCGTGTCGGGGATCACGTCGGCGAGCTACTCGACGGCGTTCGCCTACATCTCCGACGCGACGGCGCCCGAGAAGCGCGCCGGACAATTCGGAAAACTCGGTGCGGCCTTCGGCATCGGTTTCGTTCTCGGGCCCGTGCTGGGCGGGGTGCTCGGCAATGTCAATTTGAGACTCCCTTTCGTCGTCGCCGGCGCCCTCAGCCTCCTCGGGACGGCGTACGGCTACTTCGTGCTCCCGGAGTCGCTGCCGGTGGGGCGCCGCGTCCCCTTCCACTGGCGCCGGGCGAATCCGATCGCCTCGCTGCAGATGCTGCGTGGGCGGCGAGTGCTCCTCGGTCTCGCGGCCGCGACATTCATCTATCGACTCGCGCACGACATGGCGCCCAATTTGTTCGTGATCTACGGCGATTTCCGCTACGGATGGAGCCCGCGCACCACCGGGCTCATCCTCGCGAGTGTGGGCGTGTGCGCATCGATCGTGCAGGCCGGGCTCGTAGGGCGGATCGTGAGGTGGGTCGGGGAACGGCGCGCGATGCTCGCGGGATTCTCCGCGGGCGCACTCGCGGATACGATCTTCGGGCTCGCCACCACCAGCGCCGCCTTCATGGCGGGGATCCCCTTCTCGGCATTCTTCGGACTCGCCTTCCCGTCGTTACAGGGGCTGATGACGCGGCAGGTCGGCGCCGACCAGCAGGGGCGCCTGCAGGGCGCCATCGCGAGCCTCGGCGGGTTCGCCGGGGTCGTCGCGCCCCTCCTGTTCACGCAGGTCTTTGCGATCGCGATCGCGCCCGGACGCAATCCGTGGCTCGCCGGCACTCCGTACTTCCTGGCGGCCGCGCTCCTGGTGGCGGCGATGGTGATCGGTGGGAGCGCGGCGAAGGCGCGGGCCGCGGAGTCCACGTCCCTTCCAGTGGAGGCATCATGACGGTCAGTCGTCGAACCTTCCTCGGCACCACCGCGGCGGCGGCGGCCGGGCTCACGCTCGCGCCGGCCGCGGCCGGAGCGGCGGAGCGACTCGGCGCGCTGGTCGGCGCGCCGGCGATCCTCCGGAGCAAGGGACGCCCGGCGGTGATCGCGTCGGCGAACGGGATCCGCGGGGTCGCCAAGGCGTACGAGATGATCAAGGGCGGCGCCGATCCGCTCGACGCGATCCTCGCCGGCGTCACCATCCAGGAGCTCGACCCGACCGATCAATCGGTGGGACTCGGCGGGCTGCCGAACGAAGAGGGCGTGGTACAGCTCGACGCGTCGTGCATGCACGGGCCCACGCGGCGCGCGGGCGCGGTGGGCGCGCTCGAGGACATCGCGACCGCGTCGCTGGTGGCGAAGGCGATCATGGACTACACCGACCACACCTTTCTGGTCGGCGCGGGCGCCAAGAAGTTCGCGCTCGCGATGGGCTTCAAGGAGCAGAACCTCCTCACCGAGCAATCGCGGCAGGATTGGCTGCGGTGGAAGGCGAATCAGAACCCGGGCGACAACTGGCTCGACCATCGCGAGGACGTCCGCATCAAGTTCACCACGGGCACGATCCACATCGACGCCGTCACGGCCGGCGGCGACCTGTCCACGGCGACGTCGACGAGCGGGCTGAGCTGGAAGATCCCCGGGCGCGTGGGCGACAGCGCGGTGGTCGGCGCGGGCGACTATTGCGACAACACCGTTGGCGCCGGCGGCTCCACCGGCCGGGGCGAAGCGAATCTCAAGGTCTGCGGTGGGTTCCTCACCGTGGAATTCATGCGGCAGGGGATGACGCCGCAGCAGGCGTGCATGAAGTCGCTCGAGCGCGTGGTGGCGATGACGGAGAAACGCCTGCTCGATCCCGCCGGCCGTCCGAGATTCGGACTCCAGTTCTACGCGCTCGCGAAGGATGGGAGCTATGGAGCGGCCACATTGTACCCGGGTGCGAAGTTCGCGGTGGCCGACGCCGACGGCGCGCGGTTCGAGGAGTGCATCCCTCTCTTTCCCCGCTCCGAGATGCCGAAGGGCGCCTGGTGATGCGTGCGTGCGGGACCGCCGTCGCCATCGGAGCGGCGCGCGGTGGTGAGCAAGGTGCGGCAGGTGGTCCGCGCGAATCTTCCCAAGGGATACAAGGAAGGCATGGAATGGGGGA
>JAYUMO010000109.1:0-14140 GCA_043762555.1 Gemmatimonadaceae bacterium
GCCACTGGAGGTGAAATTCGACAAGGGCGTGAAGGGGACCCTCTTCGCCAAGCAGAACACGCTCAAGCTCGTCACCACCTGCTGGCCCGGCCGCGCGGAGTACGAGGCCTACATCCCGCAGGAGTACCTCGTCTACCGGGCGTACAATCTGATCACGCCGGTCAGCTTCCGCGCGCGGCTGGTGCGCGTGACGTACGCCGACACGGTGCACGCCGACCGGCCGCCGATCGTCACGATGGCCTTCTTCCTCGAGGACCAGAAGGACATGGCCGCGCGGAACGGCGGCACGATGATCAAAGCGAAGAACGCCGGTCGCGACGATTTCGATCCGGCGCTGCTCGCCCTGCTCTCGCTCTTCCAGTTCATGATCGCGAACACTGACTGGGGCTTCGCGTCGCAGCACAACATCCGCTTCGTGCGCACCGGCCAGTTCGGCGTCGTCTTCCCGGTGGCGTACGATTTCGACTTTTCCGGCGTGGTCGGCACCCGTTATGCCACCCCCGACCCGTCCATCCCCATCCGCTCGGTGAAGAACCGGATCTGGACGAGCTATTGCTACACGCCGCAGGACCTCGCGCCGGCGGTCGCGGTGTTCAACGCGCAGCGGGCGGCGATCACCGCGCTCTATACCGACAGCCGGCTGCTCGACCCGAAGGCGGCGCAGGGCGCGGTGGCGTACTACGAGGAGTTCTACGCGATCATCAACGACGCGAACAAGCTCAACAAGGAGATCCAGCGCCACTGCGCGGGCTGACCCGCGCGCCGTCCCGGCGCTACGCCCCCGCGCGCGCCGCGAGCGCGTCCAGCGTGCGCTCGATCCGCGCGAGCCGCTCGTGCATCTCCCGCTCGAAGCGCTGCTCCGGCGTGGGATGCTCGAGCACGAAGGTCAGCGCGCCGCCCACCTCGATCCGCGCGCATTTCACCATCGACAGATCATCGATCCCCTGGATCCGCGCGCGCGATTTCAATTCGTCCACGGTGATCAGCTCGCGCTTGACGTTCTTCCTCAGGATCTTCCCGCCGCGAATGAGCTCGAGCGCCTCCCCTTCCACGTAGCGGCCCAGCTTCGGGTGCGAGAAGAGGAAGCGCACCACCAGGTAATTCATGATCAGCAGCGTCGCCGCGCCGAGCAGCCCGCCGACGAGCGAGTTGTCGGGCCCGATGATCGCGTTCTGCAGCGTGTTCGAGAGTACGAGCAGTACCACCAGGTCGAACGGATTGAGCATGCCGAGCTCCCGCTTCCCGCCGAGCCGGAGCCCGACGAGCAGGAAGACGTAGACGACGATCGTGCGCAGCACCTTCTCGGCGATGCCGATGTCGGCGTGGGTGAGCGAGTGCAGGATCTCTGGCATGGCGCGGCTCCTCGGCGTCCGGGCGGGTTGGGTTTCTTCACGGGGGGTGCGCGCGACGCGCGCACCCTCATTCTAGGCCCGGCGGCGGCCGGCGGAAACCATCGGCGGGCCTCTGGTGTCCAACCGGGTGAACGCGCCGAATGTGCGCGAGCTTCCGAGGAGACCCTATGCGTTCCGCCGCCCTTCGCCGGTCAGACCCTGCCGCAACAGTCCCCGCGCCCTCCGGCGCGTCCCCGCACGGCGTCACGCGCGTGCGGCGGCTCGGCGGCCGCGCCGGCTATCTCGAGCTCACCGCCTTCGAGTGCGGCGCCGCGGCGCGGCATGCGGTCACGGCCGCATTCCGTCAGCTGCTCGACGCCCGCGCGATCATCTTCGACCTCCGCCGCCATCGCGGCGGCGAAGAGTCGATGGCGTCCTACATCACGAGCTGCCTCTTCGCCACCGAGCCGATGGCACGCGAGCGCTTCGCGCCGTCGCCGCTGCCGCCGGGCGCGGTACCGGGTGCGCCGGCGCCGCGCTTGCTCGCCGCGCCGATCGATGTGCTCGTGAGCCGCGAGACGAGCGCGCTCGGCCGCGCGTTCGCCGCGAATCTCGAGCGCCTCGGCCGCGCGCGCGTCGTCGGCCCCGCGCCCAAGCGCTGGGCGCCGTCCCGCGCGCGACGCCTCCCCTCCCCTTCGCGGGAGTGATTCGCCATCGTTCCGCGTTCCCCCACCGGGCGGAGCGCGGAACGATCGATGAGCGTCGCCAGTAGCGGGATCCACCATGTGACCGCCATCTCGGGTGATCCGCAGATGACGGTCGACTTCTATGCCGGCACCCTCGGGCTCCGGCTCGTCAAGCGCACCGTCAACTTCGACGACCCGGGCACGCACCATCTCTACTTCGGCGACGAGCAGGGGACTCCCGGCACGATCGTCACCTTCTTCCCCTGGCCGAACGGCGCGCGCGGACGCGGCGGCACGGGTCAGGTGAACGTCATCTCCTTCGCCATTCCGCAGGCCTCCCTCGGTTGGTGGATCGAGCGGCTGCTCGCGCGCGGCGTGAAGCACGACGGGCCGGTGCGGCGCTTCGACGAACAAGTGCTCACGCTCCGCGATCAGGACGGCATCGCGCTCGAGCTCGTCGCCGACCCGCGCGTCGGCGAGCGCGCGGGATGGAGCGGCGGCGCGGTGCCGGCGGAGCACGCGATCCGCGGCGTGCACGGCGTCACCCTCTGGGAGGGGGCGCTCGAGCCGACGTCGGCGTTCCTCACGCGCGCGCTCGGCTTCCGCGCGGTGGGCAGCGAGGGCGCGATCCATCGCTTCGAGATCGGCACCGGCGGATCGGGCGCGACGGCCGACATCCGGGTGGCCGAAGGATTCTGGCGCGCGGCGATGGGGGTCGGCACGGTGCACCACATCGCGTGGCGTACCCCCGACGATAACGCGCAGCTCGCCGCGCGGGCCGAGCTGCTCGCCGCGGGCACCGCGGTGACCGCGGTGGCCGATCGGCAGTATTTCCACTCGATCTATTTCCACGAACCCGGAGGCGTGCTCTTCGAGATCGCCACCGACCCGCCGGGCTTCGCCACCGACGAACCGCTCGCCTCACTCGGCAGCGCGCTCAAGCTGCCGCCCTGGCTCGAGCCGATGCGCCAGGAACTCGAGCGGAAGCTCCCGCCGGTGCACGCGCCGTGACCGCCCCCGAGCTCGGCTACGTGCACCGATGGGAACCGGCCTTGGCGGCCGGCACCGATGCGCCCACGCTGCTCCTCTTGCACGGCACCGGTGGAGACGAGAATGATCTCGTGCCGCTCGGGAAGATCCTTCTCCCCGGTGCGGCGCTGCTGAGCCCGCGCGGCAACGTGCTCGAGCGCGGGATGCCCCGGTTCTTTCGGCGATTCTCCGAAGGGCTATTCGATGTCGAGGATGTGAAGCTGCGAGCGGGAGAGCTGGCGGCGTTCGTGCGAGCGGCCTCGGCGACGTACGGGTTCGCGGCCGACTCGGCGATCGCGGTGGGGTTCTCGAATGGGGCGAATATCGCGGGGGCGGTTTTGCTACTCGCGCCTGGTGTGCTCCGTGCCGCGGTCTTGTTCCGGGCGCAGGACGTGTTGGGAACGGCGGGTCTCGGCACTCGGCACTCGGCACTCGGCAGCGAGTCGGATGTGGGAACCGCGGTGTTCCTCGCCGGAGGGACGAGCGACCCGATCGTTCCCCGGGTCGAGACCGAAAAGCTCGCGGCGCGACTGCGCGACGCGGGGGCGACGGTGACGCTGCATTGGGAGGACGCGGTGCACTCGATCGCGCGCGGCGACGTCGACGCTGCCCAGCTGTGGCTCGCCGCTTTGGGCTCCAGGCCTTGAGAGTAGCTACAAGAGTGTAGGGGGCGTCAGGAGGCTAGGAAATAGAAGACGTGGCCCGTAGTTGCTGGTCGCTTGACGAGCGCACCGAATCCGGCCACGAGCGCTCGTCTAGCAACCAGAAACCACTGTCTACGCCTTCTATATTCCTAGCCTCCTGACACCCCCCACACTCTTGTAGCTACTATCAATCGCAGTGGCCGGGGCGGCGACAGGCGCATAGCTTCACGAGCCATGAACCCATCCATTCGCACGATCCTCGCCGCCGCGATGATGCTCGGCGTCGCCGCGAGCCTTGATGCTCAGCGCATTCCGGCGCCGGACTCGGCTGCCCGCGCAGCACAAGGCCGGCTTATCGACGCGGCGCTCAAGGACAGCGCGGCGTGGGGCCGCCTGGCGCTCTTGGCGGACGACTTCGGCAACCGACCGAGCGGGTCGGCGCGGCTCGAGCGCGCCATCGACTGGATCGTGTCGCAGATGAAGAAGGACGGGCTCGACAATGTGCACACCGAGCCGGTGACGGTGCCGGTGTGGGAGCGCGGCGTGGAGAGCGCGGTGCTCCTCTCGCCGCGGCGCGACACGCTCGTCATGCTCGGACTCGGCCGCAGCGTGGGCACGAAGACCGGCGGGATCACCGCGCGCGTGCTGGTGGTGAAAGACTTCGCCGACCTGCGCGCGCGCGCTACGGACGCGAAGGGCAAGATCGTGCTCTTCGATTTTCCCTTCGATACGGCCCAAACTCCCTTCGCCGCCTATGGTGAAGCGGTAATGTATCGCGCCACCGGGGCCGATTCGGCAATGATGTTCGGCGCCGTCGCCGTGCTCGTGCGCTCGGTGACGTCGATGTCGCTCCGCACGCCGCACACCGGCGCGCTGTTCTATCACGACAGCACGCATCGCCTCCCCGCCGCGGCGGTGAGCGTGGAGGACGCGGCGATGCTGCACCGGATGCAGGATCGCGGCGACAAGATCGTCGTGAAGCTCACCATGGGCGCGCGCTTTCGGCCGATGGCGCCGTCGCGCAACGTCGTCGCCGAAGTGCTCGGCAGCGAGCGCCCCGACGAAGTGATCGTCCTCGGCGGCCACATCGATTCGTGGGACGTGGGCCAAGGCGCGATGGATGACGGCGGCGGCAGCGTGGCCGCGTGGGAGGCAGTGCGCCTGATCAAGAAGCTCGGCCTTCGCCCGCGCCGCACGATACGCGTGGTGCTCTGGACGAACGAGGAGAGTGGCCTCGCCGGCGGCCGCGCGTACGCGAAGGCGCACGCGGCGCGCGTCTCGGACATCGTGATCGCGATGGAGAGCGACAACGGGGTCTTCACGCCGCGAGGCGTGCGGGTCGCGGGCCCGGACTCCATCATCGATCAGCTGAAGCCCGTGATCGCGCCGCTCGCCCGGATCGGCATCACCACGGTGGAGAAGGGCGAATCGGAGGCCGACGTCTCTCCGATGAACGCGCTCGGCGTGCCCGCGGTATCGGTCGAAACCGACCCGTCAAAGTACTTCTGGTACCACCACACGCGGGCCGATACGCCTGACAAAGTGGATCCGCGACAGATGGCCGCCTGCGTGGCCGCGATGGCGGCGATCGCGTACGGCGTCGCCTGGTGACCGTCGGCCGCAAGGCCGCGCCGGTCACCCTGCTCGGCATCCCGTACGACGCTTCTTCTTCGTTCTTGCGAGGGCCGGCCGCCGCACCGCCGCTGATCCGGCAGGCGCTGAACTCGGATTCCACGAACGGGTTTAGCGAATCGCTCATCGATCTGCGCGCTCCCGGTCTCATCGCCGATGCGGGGGATCTCGACGTCGGCGCCGTGAACGAGATGCGAGATCGGGTCGACGCCGCGATCACGGCCCTGCTGGCGGCCGGCACCCGACCGCTCTGCCTCGGCGGCGATCACTCGGTCACCTACCCGATCGTGCGCGCCATGCGCCGACGCCATCCGCGGCTCGCGATATTGCACTTCGATGCGCACCCGGACCTCTACGATACGCTGGACGGTGACCGCTTCTCCCATGCCTGCCCTTTCGCGCGCATCATGGAGGAGGGTCTCGCCGACCGCCTGGTGCAGGTAGGCATTCGTACCATGAACGCTCACCAGCGCGCGCAGGCGGACCGCTTCGGCGTCGAGGCCTTCCCGATGTACGAGTGGGACGATGCTCGGGTGTTCGCCTTCGAGGAACCACTCTACATCTCGGTGGACCTCGACGTGCTCGACCCCGCCTTTGCCCCCGGCGTCTCGCACCGCGAACCGGGGGGCTGCTCGGTGCGCCACCTGCTCGGCATCATCCAACGGGTGCGTGCGAGCGTCGTGGGCGCCGATGTGGTGGAGTTCAATCCCGCCCAGGACCAGGTGGGGCTCACGGCCTGGGTGGCGGCGAAGGTCGCGCGCGAGCTCGCGGCGCGGATGATCGGCTAGGCCGGCGGCGCGGCGGCGTCACCTAGGAACAGCGCCGGACCGAACATGTAGATCAACTGTCCGACCACCAGCAGCAGCACCATGCTGCCGACGATCTTCGCGACGGCGAGCGGTTTGTTCGGCTCGTTGGCGCCGGGAATGCACGCGAGCACGATGCACGCCGTCACGACGGCGAAGCCGATGCTCGCGAGGATGATCGCCGTCACTCGCCCCCCGGGCGGCTGGATCACGTCGGCGCCGGCCGGATCCTTCTGCACCGCGATCATCGACGCGAAGGTGAACAGGTACGGGAGCATGTAGCTGGTGATCGAGATGCTCACGAGCACCTGATAGGCGCCGCCCACGCTCGACCCGTACTGACCGAGGAAGATGAATGCGGTCGCGAGTGCTGACTGCCAGAGGAGCGCGACGTGTGGCGTCCCCCAGCGCGGATGCATGCGGCCGAACGACGGCGGCAGATAGCGATCGATCCCAGCCACGAAGGGGAGCCGCGCCGTCGCCGCCAGCCACGCCCCCACCCCGCCCACATTCGCGATCACGAGCAGGGCCGCGATCAGCGGAGCGAGCCAGGTCCAGCCCACGCGCGCCGTCCCGGCGATGATCGCCTCCATGATCCCGCCGAGTCCCGAGACCTGCGCCGCAGGGAGGATCACCAGGATCGCGATCGTGCCGCCGACGTATCCGGTGACCACGAATACTTGGCTCAGCAGCAGCGCTCGGGGGAACACCCGCTTCGCGTTCACCACTTCGTGCCGCAGGAAGGCCGCCGCCTCACAGCCGGTGACCGCAAAGACGATGGACGCCCAGAAGACCGCCTGCTGCCAGTTCGCCGTCGGCACGAGCGAGTGGAGCGTGAACGAGCTCGCCGACCCGAAGCGGCCCAGCGCGACGAAGGCGACAACGATCAGGATCCCCACCGGTGCCCAGTTCCCGAGTGCGCCGAGATCGTGGAGCCACTTTCCGTAGCGGAGCCCGATCACGTTCACGATCGTCGCGAGCCAGAGCGCGCCCACCGAGAAGCCGATCACGTATGACTTGTTCGCGGCAAGCGTGGCGGCGTCGTGGCTCACCAAGTACGCCGCGGCGCCGGCGGCGAAGACGAGCAATGACGGGAAGTACGGCAAATTGCTCGTCCAGTACGTCCACCCGGTCATGAATCCCGCCCACCGGCCAAGTGCACGCTTGCTCCAGTCGTAGACGCCACCGTCACCCGCGTCGAATCGCGTCGAGAGCTCGAGCACCGAGGCGAGGAGCGGGAGGTAGAACACCACGAACGCCCCCGTCCAGATCGTGATCGCCGAGGGGCCGAGCGTGGCTGCGGCAGCAATCCAGCGCACGCTCATCCCGGTGACCAGGCAGAAGAGCACCAGGTCGCCGAAGCCCATCGCGTGGCGCCGCTCGGTGGTTTTTTTCGCGATCGGGTTACACCATGTAGCTGACGGGCGGGTTCTCCAGGCGCAGGATCTCACGCTGGATCCCGAAGGCACCGATGTCGCTCGGCGTCTCTCCGTCGATCGCGAGCTCCGCCAAGATCCGTCCGATCACCGACGCGAACTTGTACGCGTGCCCGGCGCCGATCGCGGCGAAGGCGCCGTCATGCCCCGGGATCGCGTCGATCACGAAATCGCGATCGGGGGTGAGCGTGTACAAACAGGTCTTCGTGAGATGCACCGGGCCGAGCGCGCCGGGGATATACCGCTCGAGGAAGCGCATCACGCGCGCGCTGTTCTCCAGATCGGGCTCGAAGTCGCGCGTCGCCGCGCTGGTCGGTTTCCCGCCACAGTCCTGCGCCACTTTCGTGGCCGGCTCGCCGAACACCGGAAAGCCGTAGAAGCACGGATCGTCGAGCCAGATCCACACCGGGAAGTGCTCCGGCGCGAACTGCTTGAGCTGCCGCGTGGCGAAGTAGATCACCTGCTCGCGCGTCACCTGCAGCGGAAGGTGAAGCCCGAAGTGCGCGAGCGCGTCGTTCGACCACGGTCCGGCGGCGACCACCAGCCGGCGGCAACGGTAGCGCACGCCGCCGGCGATGACGCCGAATTCCCCACCGCCGCTCTCGATCCACTCCACCGGGCAGCTCTCCGCGAGCGTCGCGCCGTGCGCGAGAGCGAGCACCTGGTGCGCCGCGTTCCCACGCGCGGCCATCGCGATCCCGCCCCGCTCCTGGAAGATCCCGTGGATGTCGTCGGTGAGCCGGAACTGCGGCCAGCGCCGCATGATCTCGACCGCATCCAAGTGTTCGAACGGGATACGGCACGCCGTGAGGCTTTCCACGTACGGCTCGAGGGGGATCGCGCTCCGGCGCGGTCCCAGATCGAGGCCGCCGGTGACGAGCACCAACGGCTCCCCCGCCTCCTTCGCCACCTCGTCCCAGCTCTCGTAGGCCCGCTGGGCCAGCCGCACGTAGGCCGGCGTGTGATAGGAGAGCCGGATGATCCGCGAGTGGTCCTGCGATTCGCCGCGCTCGTGGCCGAGCTCGAACTGCTCGATCCCGAGCACATCGGCGCCCGCGCGACGGGCGAGCCAATACGCGGCCGCGCTCCCGAGACCGCCGAGCCCGAGCACGATGTACTCGTAGTCCGTCCGGATCATCTCGGCGGCTCGGGCACGTCGATCAGATCGCCCATCCGTTCGCCCACGTAGCGCCGGATGTCCGCGCTCGGGATCTCCATCGGCGCGTAATAGCCGTGCGTGAAGCGCCGCGACCGCATGCCACGCTGCACTCCTTCGCACACCGTCCAATCCTGTTTGTTGATCACGTCCCAGAAATCCACGGCGTCGGATGGATCGAAGCCCGGCTTGGCGATCTCCGTCAGGTGGAAGAGGAAATCGCAGACGATCGTGGTGCGATCCGGTGCGAGGGGAAATAGCGTGAACGTCGTCACGTGGTCCATCGCCGCCGAGAGCATGAGGTTGGGGTAGATGAGCTCCCCCTTGTGGCGGATGCGCTCGTACCGATCGAGCCCGGGAAATGGCGCGCGCGTCGTCTGCCCGCTGGCGGTGAAGGTGACGGCGCCCTCGCGGTGCGGCACACCATGCTCCCAGTCGAGGCCCCCGCCCCCCTGCTCGCGGAACGCCGGCACCACCTTGCAGAGCTCCGGATGCACGCCGGCGCAGTGATAGCACTCGTTGTAGTTCTCGACGATCACCTTCCAGTTGGCGGCCACATCGTAGACGATGCGCCGCGCGCTGCGGAGATGCGCGAGCGGGTAGTTCTTGAGCACGCTCATCGAGCGGCCGAATTGCGTGTTCAGCGTGTGCGCGCGCATGCGCGCCACGTCGGGCTCGAGGTGCACGAAGATGAAACCGCCCCACTCGGCGATCCCGGCGGGGTAAAGCCCGAACTGCTCTTTGCGTCCCGCGAGCGCCTCCTCGAGGAAGGGCGCCGCGCGGAGCGATCCGTCCAGGGCGTACGTCCACGAGTGGTAGGGACAGCGGATCGCCTTCCCCAGGTGGCAGGGCGCGGGCACGCCATCGGCGCCGCCGTCGCCACGCGTGAGCGCGCTGCCGCGATGGCGGCAGACATTGAAGAACGCGCGCAGCGTGCCGTCCTCCCCGCGCACGACGAGCAACGACTCGCCGCCGACCGTCGCCTCGAGGCAATCACCCGCCTGCGCGAGCGCCTCTTCTCGCCCCACGAGCACCCACTCGCGCGCGAAGATCCGGTCGCGCTCGTGCGCGAAGAACTCCGGCGACGTGTACGCGTCGCGCGGCAGCGTCGGCTCGAGGCTCCGCACAGCGGGGGGGGACTGGTCAGCCATTGGTCTCAGCGGGGCTCGGCGGTCCGAGCGTTCGTCGTGCGAGGAGATATGCCGCCGGCCCCAGTGCCGTCGCAACCACCGAGCCCAACACCGCCGGCAGTCCGAACTCCCCGTCGTGCACCTCCAGCCAGAGCACGAACACCAGCATGAGCATCGGCAATGCCGCGAGCACCGCGACGCCGGCGGTGCCCACGGGAATGCGAAAGGCCCCCCGCAGCTCCGGTTCCCGCTGGCGCAACACGATCAGCGCGCCGAACTCCAGGGATAGCGCGAGCGCGTACAGCAGCACGTCCGCGACGACGAGCCCTTTCAGCGGCAGCAACACGAACACCGTGTAGCACACGGCCGACGCGAGCACGGCATTCACCGGCGTCCCGCGTTCGTCGGTGCGCGCGAGGAAACTCGGCAGGAGGCCGTCGTCCGCCATCGCCAGCGGCACGCGCGAGTACGCGAGCAGGAGGGCATTGAACAGCGCGAGCGCGCTCACCAGCCCCGCGATCGTGATCCACACGGCAAGCGGGCGGCCCAGCGCGCCCGCGCTCGCCGTCGCGATGTCCGCCCATCCGCCGTCGTGCCACGTGGTCCAGTCGCTCGCCGCGAGCGTCGCGCCGAGTGGGAGCAGATTGCCGAGCATCACGAGCGGCAACCCGAAGGCCAGCGCCCGCGGATACGATCGCGACGCGTCCTTGACCTCTCCCTGCACGGTGCTGGCATTGTCCCAGCCGCTGTAGTTCCAGATCGCGAGGGAGAAGCCGACGCCGATCGCGCCGAGTGCACCGTGGCCCCCCTTCGCGAAGGGGACCCACGGCGCATGCACCGCGTGCGGCAGCGACGCCACGCTCAGCGCGAGGAAGGCGAGGATGATGAACGAGCCCGCGACGATCGACGCCCGCCCCACCGGCCGCGCGCCGCGCAGGTTCACTCCGGTGGCGATCCAGATCACCGCTCCCGAGATCGCCCACTGCGCTTTGCCGCTGAGCGCGGGGAAGAACCAGGCGAGATACTGATTGAAGAGCACCGGGTACAGCGCCATGTCCACGAGCGAATACATCCAAGTGAGCCACGCGTTCTGGAACGCCCAGAAGGGGCCGAAGGCGCGGCGCACCCACTTGTAGTAGCCCCCTTCCTCGGGGAGCATGCTCGCGAGCTCGCCGATGATCAGCGTCTCCGGCAGCGACCAGAGGAGCGGCACCGCCACGAGCACGAGCAGCGCGAGCCCCGGCCCGACCGTGACGACGAGCGTCTCGGTGGTGAATGCGCCGCCGGAGGTGCAGAAGAAGAGGACGAAGACGAGCGCCAGCGTGCCGAGCGAGCGCTGGAGTTTCATTGTCGGCTTCAGCGCGCGCGTCGCGCCCGGGCGCTAGGGCGCAATCGAGGGTAGCCCGGCGGGCCGTTCCGTGATCACTTGCGCGCCGAAGAGACAGGCCGCGTGCCCGCCCTCATCGCCGACCGCCGGGTCGCAGAGCGGCCGTCGCGTCGCCGGCGTGTTGCGGAGGACGGCGATCTCCTCGCCCACCGCGCGGTAGCACTCGAGCTGGTTGGCGCGGCCGGGCACCACCTTGCAGAAGGCGAGTCCGTCGCCCGATTTCGCGGTGACGTCGATGAAGTTCTTCACCACGCCGAAGTAGCACGCCGGTTGATACGGCGCCTTGCCGAGCGAGCAGAGCCCGATCGACTTCCGGTGATCGCGCAGCGTCGCGCCGCTGATCTCGGTGCCGGCGCCGGCGTAGCAGCTCGCGCGCCACACTTCCGGCGCTTTGTCACAGCCTTGGAAGGTCGCCGCGAAATCACCGCCGTTCAGCTGCAACATCACGGCCGGCTGCATACTCCAGCAATCATCCAGGTAGCGCTCGCCGAGCACCGAGCAGGGGAAGGTGAGATCGGTGCTGTCCACCATCTTGAATTTTGCTTTGGGCTTTGCTCCGGCCTGCTCCATCCCCGGCATAGCGCCCATCGCGCCGCCCGCGGCGTGCGGCTCCTCCCCTTCATTTTCGTCGCCCATTACCATGTGCGCCATCCGCGGATCGGTGGCGAAGATGATGTTCTCCATGAAGGCGCCGCCGTAGCACGATTTCCGGTCCCATTCGTCGGCGAACAGGTCGCACCCCTCGAGGGCGCGCGGCAGATCGTGCTCGTAGAACATCGTGAGCCCGTGCCCCGTCCCGTGCACGCATTGAAAGCGCAGCCACCGGTCGGCGTCGGGCGCGGTGTACTCTCGGCACACGGTGCTCACTTCGGCGGCGCCTACGTGCGGCACGCTCATGAAGTACGTCTGGATGACGCCGTGATAGCAGCCCGACTGGAGGATCTCGGTGCAGCTCCGGAAGGCGCTCCCCACATCGCCGCCCGCGGCCTTGAAGGCGGTGATACCCAGCATGTGCGCGTAGTCGTGGCCGCCGTACTCCACCTCGCGGTCGAGCGTCGTGAGCCGGTTGAGCGCGCCCATGGCGAAGCGCGTGCCGCGCTGCGCGCGCAGGGCCAGCAACTGCGCCATCAGACACTTCCGCTTCACGGGCTCCGCCCCGGTGCCGCAGCGCGCGTGCAGGAGGTCGGCGATGGCAAGGGTGTCGCCCGCCGGGAAGTGCGGCCCATCCGCACCCTTCAGCCGCGCGGCGACCGCGCGGACGGCGCTGAGCTGATCGACGCGCAGGACGCTGCCGAGCACGAAGGCAGCGAGGAAGACCAGGGAGAGGAGCGCAGTCGCACGGAGGAGCTTGGAGCGCTGGGTCATGGCGGGCGGGAGATGTGAAAGGGGGAGCAGGGCGAGAATGCGGTCAGAAAAGGCAGTCCGTAGTCCATAGTCCGTAGTCCATAGGGAGACAGTAGGAACCACGCACTACTCGCCGCTGTTTCCCTATGGACTATGGACTACGGACTATGGACTGCCGTTTCATTTCCCCCCCCCGCAATCATACCCCGCACCCTCGCGGCCGCGCTACCGCCGCGCTAAGATTCGCGCGCTTCCCGCTTCGCCAGACGATTCTCAGGAGACCGTTCATGTCAGTCGCTCGTGCGCGCCGCGGTGTGGCGGTGCTGGCCGCTCCGCTACTCTCGCTCCTCCTCGCCGGCACCCCGGTCGCGGCCCAGTCCAAGGGCAAGCCGTCCCCCGCCGACAGCAGCGCCCGTTCCACCTACGATCCTGCCTTCCGCGGGCTCACGTGGCGCCTCGCCGGCCCCTTCCGCGGCGGGCGCGCGGTCGCGGTGGCCGGCGATCCCACGCGCCGCCAAGTCTTCTTCTTCGGCGCGGTGGATGGCGGCGTCTGGAAGACCACCAACGCCGGCCAATCGTGGATGAACATCACCGACGGCAAGTCCACCATCGCGTCCGTCGGTGCGATCGCGCTTGCCCCCAGCGACCCGAACGTGATCTGGGTGGGCACCGGCGAGACCGACTGGCGCGAGGATCTCACGCACGGCGACGGGGTCTGGCGCTCCACCGACGGCGGCGAGACGTGGCAGCATCTGGGCCTCGAGGATACGCGCCACATCGGCGTCATCGCCGTGCACCCGAAGAACCCGGACGTCGCGTATGTGGCGGCGATGGGGCACGCCTTCGGTCCGAACGCGATGCGCGGCGTCTTCCGCACCACCGACGGCGGCAAGACGTGGAGCAAGGTGCTCTACCTGGACGACGACACCGGCGCGATCGACCTCGCGATGGATCCGTCGAACCCGCGCATCCTCTACGCCGCGATGTGGCGCGCGCGCCGCAGCCCGTGGGGGCTCGACCAGGGCGCCGGGAAGACCGGACTCTGGAAATCCGTGGACGGCGGCGACACGTGGACGGAGCTCTCGGGGAATGCCGGGCTCCCCACCACGCCGCTCGGCCGCATCGGCGTCAGCGTCTCGCCCGCGCAGCCGGGCCGGATCTACGCCGCCGTCGAAGCGCCCGACAGCGCCGGCGGGATCTTCCGCTCCGACAATGGCGGCGCCAGCTGGACCCGCACCAACGGCGAGCAGACGTTTCGCGTGCGCGCGTGGTACTACAACCTGCTCACCGCCGATCCGGTGGACCCGAACACCGTGTACGTGATGAATCTCAGCGTGCTCCGCTCGATCGATGGCGGGCGCACGTTCACGCGCGTGCGCGTGCCCCACGGCGACACGCACATCCTGTGGATCGATCCGAAGGATCCCAACCGGATGATCAACGGGAATGACGGCGGCGCGCAGGTGAGCATGGACGGCGGCGCATCATGGTCCAGCGTCTACAACCAGCCCACCGCGCAATTCTATCACGTGATCACGGACAACCAGTTCCCCTACCGG
>JAYUMO010000110.1:0-14119 GCA_043762555.1 Gemmatimonadaceae bacterium
CGGAGAGATCGCGTTGGTAGGGAGTGGGCTCGACGATGTCGATCGGGAGCGCGGCGAGCAGCTGCCAGTGCCCGCCGAGCGGATCGCGATAGCTGGCGAGCACGACGCCCCCGTCGCCCTCGATGCGGTCGCGGAGTGCGTCCACCGCGGCGGGGGGCGCCGATCCGGCGAGGCGTTTCGCCTCGAGTCCTCGCGTGCCGGCGGCGGCGGCCTTCTTGGACTTCTTCGCCGGGCGTTTCTTCTTCGCGGTGGCCATGCGGGGAGTGTGTGCCCGGCGTCGCGCCGCGGCAACCCCCGGCTAGAGGCTCAAGGGGAGGGTGCGCAAGCGCCGCCCCGTCGCCGCGAACACCGCGTTCGCCACCGCCGGCGCCACCGACGGGAGCGCCCCTTCTCCCAGGCCGAGCGGTAGATCCTCGCTCGGCACGAAGTGCGCTTCGATGCGCGGCGTGTCGCGCTGCCGCAGGGCGGGGAAGTCGTGGAAGTTGCTCTGCTGCACGCGCCCCCCTTCCACCGTGATCCGCTCCAGCAGCGCCGCCGATAGTCCGTAAATGATCGCCCCTTCCACCTGCGCCTCGGCTCCGCTCCGGTTCACCACCCGGCCGCAGTCCACCGCCGCGACCACGCGCCGGACGGTGATCGCGTTGTCGAGTACTTCGACCTCCGCCACCTCCGCCACGTACGCGCCGTTGCTGTAGCCGCCGGCGAGCCCGCGCCCCCACCCGGCCGGCAACGGCGCGCCCCAATTCCCCTTCTCCGCGGCAAGCTGAAACACTGCCCGCTGCCGCGCGAGATCGTACGTCGGCCGCCGCGGGATCCCGGCGGCCGTCCGGGCGAGCATCGCCAACTTCATCTCCAGCGGGTCGCGCCCCGCCGCCCGCGCCACTTCGTCGAAGAACGATTCGATCGCGAAGAAATTCGACGAGGAATCCACCGCCCGCCATTGGCCGAGTGGGATCCGTGATACGATGCGGCTCGCTTGGAGGGTGAAATCCGGCAGGAGCGTGGACGGGAAGTCGTTCCGATCCACCTCCCCCATTCCCGCCGGATATTTCTTGAACTGCGCGGGCACGGCCCACTCGAGGAACTCCCCGCGCGCCGCGTTCACCACGTGATGAGTCCAGGCGACCACTTGCCCGTCAGCGGATAACCCCGCCTTCAATCCTTGCACGCTCGATGGCCGATAGAAGCCGAATCGCACATCGTCCTCGCGTGTCCACACCGCCTGTACCGGCGCGTGCGCCGTTCGCGAGAGGATCACCGCTTCCGCGACGAAGTCGGCGTAGAAACGTCGGCCGAAGCCGCCGCCGGAGCGCGTCACGTGCACGGTGATCGCCTCCGGTGGGAGCTTCGTCACTCGCTGGATCGCGAGATGCGCGCCCGCCGGATTTTGGATCGGCGCCCACACCGTGCACCGGTCATCGCGACAGTCGGCCAGGCAGTTCATCGGCTCCATCGGCGTGTGGGCGAGCAGCGGCAACTCGTACACCGCCTCCACCGTGCGCGCCGCACGCTGCAGCGCCTCGGCGGCGTTCCCGTCGGCGAGGATCACGCGGTCCGCCGGCTTCGCCAGCAACGCCAGGGACTGCTCGCGGATGCGCGTCGAGCTCTCGGCGACGCCGGCGCCAGGCGTCCAATCGATGCGGAGTGCGCGGCGCCCCTGCATCGCGGCCCACGTCGAGCCGGCGATCACCGCTACGCCGCTCGGCGGCCGCGGATTGTCGTTGCCGAAGCTCGGGAGCGCGCCGGCGTCGATCGTCACGACATCGAGAACCCCCGCCACCGCCCTCGCGCGCGCGGCGTCCACGCGGGCCACGGTCGCGCCGATCGTCGGACTGCGCTCGATCGTCGCGAAGAGCATCCCCGGCACGCGCTGGTCCAGGCCGTAGCGCACCTCGCCGCGCACGATCGCCGGCGCGTCCACCGACGGGATGCGGGTGCCCACGAGCCGATACGCGTCGCTCGCCTTGAGGGGCACGTCGGCGGGCACCGGCAGCGCCGCCGCCGCCGACGCGAGTGCCCCATAGCCGAACCGGCGGCGGCTCGCGACGTGCACCACCTCGCCGCGCTCCGTCGCGCACTCGGCGACGTTCACTCCCCACTGCGCCGCCGCCGCCGCGACGAGCATCGCGCGGGCCGTCGCGCCGGCGGCGCGGAGTGGCGCCCACCCGTCGCGCACACTGCTGCTGCCGCCCGAGTACTGCGGCCCATAGCGGGTGGCCGCGTAGTCCGCCTGCTCGAGCCGCAGCCGGCTCCAGTCCGCGTCCAGCTCCTCCGCAACGATCGCCGACAGCGACGTGCGCACCCCCTGGCCCATGTCGGGGCGGGGCACCGTGATCGTGATCGTGCCGTCGGGATCGATGCGCACGAAGGCGTTCGGCTCCCACGGATCCTCCGTGCCGCCGGCCGCCGCATGAGCGGCGCGCGGAAACGCGATCGCGATCATCATGCCGCCGGTCACCACCGCGCTCACGCGCAGGAAGTCGCGCCGACTGTGCGATTCGGGCATGATACCTCCCGGTGGTTCGGTTGCGCTCCCTACACGAAGTACTTGGTCACCACCGGCAGCAAAGAGGGTTGGCGCACGAGCGCGCTCGCGAAGATCCGGCCGAGCGTGCGGCGCCGCGGAGGGATCCCGTTCACCGTCCGCGCGAGCGAGTCGAAGAACGCGTCGTCGAGCTTGCCGAGCGCCTCCTTGACACGGTGGAAGCGGATGTGGTCCTCGCCGAGCAGCGCCATCCAGGCGTCGTGATATCGCTGCAGGGCGCCGGCGCTCGTGTCGCCGGCCGCCAGCGCCTCCTCCGCGGTGTGCGCGGCCAGCCGGCCGGCCTTCATCGCGTTCACGATCCCCCCGCCGGAGAGTGGGTTGATCATGTGCGCGGCGTCGCCGCACACGATCAGCGCGTCGGTCACCGTGCGCTTGATCGTGGGGTGCACGATCACGCCGCCCACCGTCATTCCCGTCACCACCCCGCGCGGGAATTCCCGCTCCAGGTATCGGTCGAGAAACGCGCGGGCCGTGCAGCCATTGGCACGAAGCGCGACCACGCCGAGTCCGACGTTCGCCACCCCCACTCCTTTGGGGAAGATCCACGCATAGCCGCCCGGCGCCACTTCATTCCCGAAGTGCAGGTAGATGGCGTCGGGGTCGAAGTCGATCCCACTCACCACGTACTGCGCGCAGCTTTCCATGTCCTTCGCGGGAACACGGGTGTCGAGCCCGGCCCAGCGGGCCGTCATCCCCTCCACGCCGTCGGCGGCGATCACTATGCGTGCTTGGACGCGCGCTTCGCCCAGCGGCGAGTCGAGCGTTGCCAGCCAGCCCTCGGCGGCACGGGCCAACGCCGTCACCTCGGTGGCGACGCGGATCTCCGCCCCCGCGGCCGCCGCTTCCGCCGCGAGCGCGGGCTCGAAGCGCGTCCGGTCCAGGATGAAGCCCACGTCCCCTTCGGCCACGCGCACTTCGGCGCCGTCGGGGGCCCGGAAGATCACGCGCGTGATCCGGCGGGACACCCATGGCGCGCCCACGGGATCGATGAATTCGGCGACGCCGGCGCTCCCCACCCCCTCGCCGCAGCGCACCGGCGCGCCGATCGCCGGGTCGCGCTCCACCACCACCACCCGTCGTCGCGGCGCCCGCGCGGCCAGCTCCCGTGCCGCGATGAGTCCCGCCGGTCCCCCGCCCACGACCAGCGCGTCCACCCGCTCCGCGGTCATGCGCGAGCCACCATCTCCAGCGCGCCCACCGGGCAGGGGGCCACGCACTTCCGGCAACCGGTGCACGCCTCGTCGTCGATGCGCAGGCCGTCGCGGCGCAGCGTGATCGCGCCGGGGGGACAGAGCGGCAAACAGAGCCCACAGGCGTCGCAGGCGCCGAGGTCGACGATGGCGAGCTCAATGGCGCGGGCGGGAAGCATGCGCTGACGATGCCGGGCCGCGCTAGGTCGTGTCAAGCCAACGCCTTGTCGCCGCCCGCGTCCGTTGCTAGGTTGAGTCGCGACCGCGCCCCAACCCGCCGCCCACTCGCGCCACCCAAGCGTCTCTCCCACTCTCGATGCGCTGGCCGCTCTTCAAGCCGGGATCGCTCTTCCCCGCGAACGCGATCGCCGTGGATCTCGGTACGTGCAACACGCTGATCTACGTGAAGGGCGAGGGGATCGTTCTCAATGAGCCCTCGGTCGTGGCCATAGAGCGGGCCACCGGCAAGGTGAAGTGGGTGGGCCTCGAGGCGAAGCGCATGCTCGGCCGCACCCCCGAGGGCGTGATCGCGGTGCGGCCGATGAAGGACGGCGTCATCGCCGACTTCGATGTCACCGAGAAGATGCTGCGCTACTTCCTCGCGCTGATCATTGACAATCACGTTTTCAAGGTGAAACCGCGCGTGATCGTCTGCGTCCCCTCCGGCATCACCGAGGTGGAGAAGCGCGCGGTGCGCGACTCGGCGCTCGGCGCGGGCGCCAAGGAAGTATTCATGGTGGCCGAGCCGATGGCGGCGGCGATCGGCGTCGGGCTGCCCATCGAGACGCCCACCGGCAATATGGTGATCGACATCGGCGGCGGCACCACCGAGATCGCCGTCATCGCGCTCTCGGGGATCGTGAGCAACACGTCGATCCGCACCGGCGGCGATGAGCTCGACATGGCGATCGTGCAGTTCATGCGCAAGAACTACAACCTGCTCATTGGCGAGCCCACCGCCGAGCAGGTGAAGATCCAGATCGGATCGGCGGCGCCGGTGGGCGACGAGCGCGAAATGGAAGTGCGCGGCCGCGATCTCGTGTCGGGGATCCCGAAAACGGTGCGCGTGCACTCGAGCGAGATCCGCGAGGCGATCCAGGAGCCGATCCAGCAGATCGTGGACGCGGTGCGCCGCGCGCTCGAGATCACGCCGCCGGAGCTGGCGAGCGATATCGTCGACCGCGGCATCGTGATGACCGGCGGCGGCGCCTTGATCCGCGGGCTCGATCTCTTGCTCAGCCAGGAGACGAATCTCCCCATTCACGTGGACGAGGATCCGCTAACCTGCGTCGTGCGCGGCACCGGCCGGATCCTGGACGACGAAGAGAAGTACTGGGACGTGTTGCAGACCTGACGTCCTGTGCCCGCCGCCGCACGCACCATCAGCCGCCGGGATGTGATCGTGCTCGCCGTAAGCCTGGGGCTCGCGCTGGCGGCGATGGGGCTTCCGGACCGGCTGCGCGACCCGATCACCGATTCGCTCCGGCGCACGATCCTGGCGCCGCTCGTCACTCTGCAGTATGACGCCGAGCGGACGCGCCACGCATGGCGTGAGCGGGAGCAGCGCGCGCTCGCCGTCGACAGTCTGGCGATCCGCGCGCTCGAGCTGCCCGCCGCGCAGAGCGAGAACGCGCGCCTGCGGCGCATGCTGGGACTCAGCGACCGGCTGCATTGGGGCTTCGTCCCCGCCGAAGTGCTGCAGGGGCGCGGCGTCGGGGAGGACTACAGCGTCACGCTCTCGGCCGGCTCCGCGGCGGGGGTGCGGCCATTCAGCCCGCTCGTCGCTCCCGAGGGGCTCGTCGGCCTCGTGAAGAGCGTGGACCCGAAGACGAGTACGGCGGTGCTCTGGGCGCATCCGGACTTCCGCGCGAGCGCGATGGCGGCGGACGGCAGCGTCTTCGGAATCGTCGCGGCGCACGGCGGCGCCGACGCGGAGCACTACCTCATGGAGCTGCGCGGCGTGCCGATGCGATCGGCGATCGCGCCCGGCACGCTGATCGTGACGTCCGGACTCGGCGGCGCCTTCCCGCGCGGGATCCCGATCGGGATCGTGCTGAGCGAGGTGCGCACGAACGAGCTGTGGGCGCGCACCTACCTGCTCCGTCCGGCGGTATCTCCCTCCGATCTCACGAGCGTCATGGTGCTGCTGTTGGACCGGACGAAGGCGGGGGTGGAACCGGTCTGGCGCGGCGCGCGGGGGGACTCGACGCTGGCGGGGGAGTCCTCGGCGGCCGCGACGGTGGCCACCGCGGCGGCGCGGGCGGCCGCCACAGTGGTGGCCGAGAGCACCGCGGCCGCAGACAGCGCGCGTCGCCGGCGGCGCTTTCGCCGTGATTCCATCGCCGCGGCGGCTGCTCTGGCGGCCGAGAGCGCGGCGGTGCGGCCGGCGGCGCCGCGCCGTGACAGTACGCCGCCGGCGACGCCATGAGACTGCTCGACGCGCTGCGCACCTTCGTCGCCTTCGCGGTGCTGGTGCTGCTGCACTACACACTGCGTCCGCTGCTCGGCTGGCGCCTCGGGCCGGACTTCCTGCTCCTCGCGCTGCTCGTGGTCGCGGCGCGTGTGCGCCCCGGCGCCGCCGCGCTGATCGGACTCTGCGTGGGGCTGGTATCGGATTCCATCGGTACCGATCCCTTCGGCGCCGGCGCGCTCGCAATGACGATCGTCGCCTTCGGCGCCTCGTGGCTGCAGTCCATCGTGTTCGCCGAGGACATGATGGTGAGCGCGATGGTCTTCTTCTTCGGTGAGTGGGCGTTCCAGGTCAGCTTCCTCTTCGCGGCGCGCGGGGCGGGCGGTGGGCCGCTCCTCGTGCCCTTGCTCGTCTGGTCGCCAGTGCGCGCGGCGGTGACGGCGGTATTCGGGGTCGTCACGCTGATGATCCTTCGCCCCTTGCTCCGGCCGGCGGACGCATGAGCCTCCACCCCAACGAGCTCGCGCGACGCGGGCGGTGGGCGTCGTGGGCGCTCGTCGCGCTCTTCGCGATCCTGCTCGTCGTCTTCTTCCGGGCGCAGATCGTCCAGCACGAACGGTACTCGATGCAGTCGGAGGAGAATCGGCTGCGCGAGGTGCCGATGCCCGCGCCGCGGGGGATCATCTACGACCGCAACCGCCGGATCCTCGCCGAGAACGTGCCGGGCTATTCGGTGCAACTGCTGAGCTCGAGTGTCGACTCGCTGCGCGCGACGCTGCAACGGCTCGCCCGCTTCGTGTCGCTCTCGTCGGAACAGATCGATCTGGTGGCGCGGCGCTACACGCGCGCCCCCACGCGCCCGGCGGTGGTCTTCGCCGACGCGCCCTTCAGCGTGGTGTCGATCCTCGAGGAGCGGCGCCTCGAATTCCCGGGACTCGTCATCGAGTCGGCGCCGAAGCGATTCTATCCCGCGGGCGCCGCCGCGGTCTCGGTGGTCGGCTACGTGGGCGAGGTGACCGAGTCGGAGCTCAACGATACGTCGTATCGCGGCTACCGGAGCGGCCAACAGGTGGGGAAGGCGGGGCTCGAACGCCAGTACGAGAGCAAGCTGCGCGGCCGCGATGGCTCGCGCTTCGTCGAAGTGGACGCGCGCGGCCGGGTGGTCCGCGAAGAGGGCGCGCGCGATGATCTCACGCCGCACGCGGGGCCGCCGCTCTCGACGAACATCGACCTCGAGCTGCAGCGCTTCGTGGCCGCTCTCTTCGCCGACTCGCTGCAAGGGGGCGCGATCGCCCTCGATCCGCACACCGGCGCGGTGCTCGCGCTCTACTCGGCGCCGTCGTACGACCCCAACAAGTTCATCGGCGGCATCTCGCCGGAGCTCTGGAAGGCGCTCAACACCGATCCGCGGCGGCCGCTCTTCAACAAGGCGATCCAGGGGCGGTATCCGCCCGGGTCCACCTGGAAGCTCGCCACCGCCGCGATCGCGCTGCAGACGGGCGTCGCCACGCTCAACGATCACATGCCGGTGCCGTGCACCGGCCAGTTCCGGTACGGCGACCGCGTCTTTCACTGCTGGGACAAGCACGGGCACGGCAGCCTCACGCTGCAGCGCGCGATTGAGGTCTCGTGCGATGTCTATTTCTATCAGCTGGGGCTCAAGGTGGGGCTCACGCGCTTGGTGGCGGGCGGCATCTCGCTCGGCGCGCGCGACCGCTCGGGCATCGACCTCCCCGACGAGGCGCGCCCCACCTTCCCGTACGCCGAGGTGCAGGCGTACTACGACCGGAAGTACGGACGCTCCGGGTGGACGCAGGCGGTGGTGCTGAATCTCGCGATCGGCCAGGGGGAGAACGATCAGACCGTCGCCAACATGGGGCGCTTCTACACCGCGCTCGCCACCGATGGTGACGCGGTGACGCCGGCGGTGGTGCAGGGGACGCCGGCGCGCACGCGCATCCTACAGCTCACCCCCGCGCAGCTGGACGGCGTGCGCGCCGCGATGGCGGGCGTGGTCTCGCGCGGTACCGCGAGCAGCGCGCAGATCCAAGGGGTGGTACTCGCCGGGAAGACCGGCACGGCGCAGAACTCCCAGGATCCGCTACACGATCACGCGTGGTTCGTGGGCTTCGCGCCGGCGAACGACCCGCAGATCGTCGTCGCGGTGATGTTGGAGTTCGGGGGGCACGGCGACCGCGCGGCGCGGATCGCGTCGAAGATCATCGAGGCCTACCTGAAGGTGGCGCCCGCGCAGCTCCTCTCCACCGGCGGCTGATGGGCCCGCGCCGGTTGTGGGCCGACCCTCCGCTCTTCGTGACCGCGCTCGCGCTGTCGCTCTACGGCGTGGCGATGGTCTACTCCGCCGGGCAGACCGATGTCGCGACGCAGGCGGCGATCGCGTGGCAGGCGCAGCTCAAGTGGCTCGCCCTCGGCCTGCTCGCGGCGCTCGTCGTGAGTCGCGGTACCATGCGCTTCATCGAGTGGGCGACCTTTCCCGCCTATCTCGCGTCGATCGCGATCCTGGCGCTCACGCTCAAGTGGGGCGGCGGCGCCGGCACCGCGGCGAGCGCGCACAGTTGGCTCATGATCGCCGGGCACCGAATCGGCCAGCCGTCGGAGCTCGCGAAGCTCACCACGGTGCTGATGCTCGCGCGCCAGCTCGCCACCTTCCGCGAGCCGCCGCGCTCCCTGGTGGAGCTCTGGCGTCCCGCGCTGGTGGTGTTCGTCCCCACCGTGCTCATCATGGCGCAGCCGGACCTCGGCAGCGCGCTCGTCTTCGTCGGGATCTTCTTCGCGATGCTCTTCTGGGTCGGCGTCGAGTGGCGGCTCCTCGTCCTCCTCGCGTCGCCCGCGATCAGTCTCATCCTGGCCTTCAGCACCGGATTGTGGGGGGCGTGGTTCGCGCTCCTCCTCGTGCTCGTCTTCTGGTACCGGCCCTACCTGCTCGAGGGCGTCTCGCTGGTGCTCGCGAACGTGGTGATGGGCGTCGTCGCGCCGCTCCTCTGGGACCGGCTCGCCCCGTATCAGCGGCACCGCCTCGTCGTCTTCCTCGATCCGTCCATCGATCCGCACCGGTCGGGATGGCATGTGCTGCAGTCCAAGGTGGCCATCGGATCGGGCGGGTGGTTCGGCAAAGGCTACCTCGGGGGCACGCAGAAGCGGCTCGCCTTCCTCCCCGAGCAGCACACCGATTTCATCTTCGCGGTGCTCGGCGAGGAGCTCGGCTTCCTCGGGGTGACCGTCGCCTTCGTGCTCTTCCTCGTGCTGCTGCGCCGCGCCGTGCGCATCGCCGCCAACGCGAGCGAACCGGTGGGGAGCCTCGCGGCGTTCGGACTGGCGTCGGTGTGGGTGGTGCACATCGTGGTCAACATCGGGATGACGCTCAACCTCATGCCGATCACCGGGATCCCGCTGCCCTTCTTCAGCTACGGCGGATCGTTCATGGTCTCGTGCTGGTTGGCGATCGGCCTCCTCGCGCGCATCGCGAGCGAGGGACGCGGCATGCAGACGGCCGGTTTCGGGCGCTGAGGAGGCACGCGCGGCCGCATCCTTGCCGCCGCCTCCGCGCGCCGACACATTTCCCGAATGGCCTGGTTCCGAAAAGAGCGGAAGCCGCGGCAGCCGCGCGCCGAACGCCTCGAGATCCCCGCCGACACCTGGGAGAAATGCGAGGCGTGCGGACACACGGACCTGCGCGAGAAGTTCCTGCGCAATTACAACGTGTGCCCGCAGTGCGACTATCATCGCCGCATTCGCGCCGGCGAGTATCTCGCCATCCTCCTCGATGAGAACAGCTACGAGGAGCTCGACGAGGACATCCGCAGCAAGGACCCGCTCGGCTTCCCCGAGTATCCGGGGCGCTTGAAGAAGGCAATGACGAGCGCCGGCTCCTCCGACGCGATCGTCACCGTGAGCGGAACGCTCGGCGGGATGCCGGTGAATGTGGGCGCGATGGACTTCGCCTTCATGGGCGGCTCGATGGGATCGGTGGTCGGCGAGAAGATCGCGCGGCTCGCGCAACGCTCGCTCGAGCGCAAGTATCCGCTGGTGATCGTCTCCGCCTCGGGCGGGGCGCGGATGCAGGAGGGCGTGCTCTCGCTCATGCAGATGGCGAAGACGTCGGCGGTGCTCGCGCAGCTGGCGGAACGCCGCATCCCGTACGTCTCGATCCTCACCAACCCCACTACCGGCGGCGTGAGCGCGAGCTTCGCGATGCTCGGCGACGCGATCATCGCCGAGCCGGGCGCGGTGATCGGCTTCGCCGGCCCGCGCGTGATCAAGCAGACGATCGGCCAGGACCTCCCCGAGGGATTCCAGACCGCGGAGTTCCTGCTCGACCACGGGATCGTGGATGTGGTGTCGCACCGCAAGGAGTTGAAGGCGACCGTCGGGACGCTTCTCCGGCACATGAGCCATCAACCGGCGGCGGCGGGTTGGACATCGCACTGACGTCCTACGCCGATGCGCTCGCGTATCTCTTCGCGCGCGTCACCGGCGGCTGGAAGCTCGGCCTCGACACCACCCGCGCCCTCGCGAGCGCGATGGGCGATCCGCACACGCGCTACCCATCGCTGCACGTGGCCGGCACGAACGGGAAGGGGAGCGTCGTCGCGACGCTCGACACCCTGCTGCGCGACTGCGGCTTCCGCGTCGGCCGCTATACATCCCCCCACCTCGTGGATTTCCGGGAGCGCATCGCCGTCAACGGGGAGCTCATCTCCGAGGATGCGTTCGTAGAGCTCATCACGCGGTGGACGCCGGAGGTGGAGCGCGTGGGCGCCACCTTCTTCGAGGCCACCACGTGCATGGCGCTCGAGTATTTCGCGCGCGAGGCGGTGGACATCGCGGTGATCGAGGTCGGGCTCGGCGGGCGGCTCGACGCCACCAACATCATCACTCCACTGGTCAGCGGCGTGACGTCGATCGGGATCGACCACGTGCAATATCTGGGGAACACCGTCGAGAGCATCGCCGAGGAGAAGGCGGGGATCTTCAAGGAAGGGCGCGCGGTGGTGATCGGCGAGCGCGATCCGCGCATTCGGGGGCTCCTCGCGCGGCTCGGCGGGAAGGCCGGCGCGCAGCCGGTGCACGTGGTGGCGGAGGAGAGTGTGCTCGCCGACGTCATAGTGGAGCCCACGGGCACGCGCTTCACCATCCGTCGCAACGGGCATCGCCGCCGGCTCGAGACGCCGCTCGTGGGGTGGCACCAGGCGTCGAACGCGGCCACCGCGCTCGCGATGCTCGAGGCCGCCGGCGCGCCGTGGGACGAGGCGTCGGCCAAGGCGGACACGGCGCTGGCCAAGATCAAACTCGCCGGACGTTTCCAGCAATCCGGGAGCCTGCTCTTCGACGTCGCGCACAACTCGGACGGGGTGCGCGTGCTCTGCGACTCGCTGGCGGCGGTGCGCCCGCCGCGGCCGCTCGTCTGCCTGCTCTCGGTGCTCCGCGACAAGGACTGGCCGGCGATGATGCGCGCGCTGGCCCCGCACGTGGACCGCTTCGTGCTCACGCTGCCGCCGAGCGTGCCGGCCGACCGCGCGTGGTCGATCGAAGAGGCGGCGGAGTTCGCGGTGGCGCACGGATGGACGGCCGCGATCGAGCTCGATTTCGATCGGGCGCTGGATGCCGCGCGCGCCGGCGCCGCGACGACGCTCGTGACCGGTTCCTTTCACACCGTGGGCGATGTGATGGCGCGCTTGCCGGGCTCTCTGACGGACGGATAGATTGCACGGATGTCCCCCGGCGCACTCCCCGGTTTTCGCGATTTCTACCCCGCCGAGTTCGCCGAGCGCGCACATCTCTTCACGGTCTGGCGCGACGTGGCGCAGCGCTTCGGGTTCGTGGAGTACGACGGTCCGCCGCTGGAGGCGCTGGACCTCTACACCAAGAAGAGCGGGGACGAGATCGTCGCCCAGCTCTACGAGTTCGAGGACAAGGGGAAGCGCAGAGTGGCGCTGCGCCCGGAGATGACGCCTACCCTCGCGCGCATGGTGGCCGAGCGCGCGAACGCACTGCGCAAACCCGTGCGCTGGTTCTCGATTCCGCAGCTCTTCCGATACGAACGGCAGCAGCGCGGACGGCTGCGCGAGCATTTTCAGCTCAACCTGGACATCATCGGCGAGCCGGACGTGACCGCGGACGCTGAACTGCTCGCGTCGGCGATCGAGATCATGCGCGCGCTCGGGCTCACGAGCGCCGACGTCGTGGCGCGCGTCTCCGACCGGCGACTCTTGGAGGATCTGTGGACCGGATGGGGCGGGCTGAAGGAGCAACTGCCGACCGTCTACCGAATATTGGATAAGGCGGAGTCGGACCCGCCCGCGACGCACCGGAAGCTCCTCGATGCGGGTCTGCCCGATCCGGCCAGCGGGCAGATCGCTCGCTGGGCGAGGCCGCTCCCGTTCGATCAGCTCGCGCCACTCTTCGAGACCACGACGGTGACTGAGCGTGTCGCGCCGTTGCGTCGCTATTTTACGCTGCTCGACGCCCTCGGCGTTGCGGAGTGGGTGCAGTTCGATCTCTCCATCGTTCGCGGGCTCGCGTACTACACGGGGATCGTCTTCGAGCTCTTCGACGCCAAGGGGGAATTGCGCGCCATTTGCGGGGGAGGACGGTATGACACCCTGCTGTCGTCGCTCGGCGGCGTGGATCTGCCCGCGCTCGGCTTCGGGATGGGCGACGTGGTGCTCGGCGAGCTGCTGCGGACGCGCGGGCTGATGCCGGCGGCGCCGTCGGCGCTCGACCTCTGGGTCGCGTTCGCGGAGGACGAAGCGTTCCCCCATGCGCTGCGCATCGCGGCACGCCTGCGCGCGCGCGGGCGGCGCGTGGAGTACGCGCTCGGCGGCCAGAAGCTCGCCCGCCAGCTCAAGGCGGCCGACGCAGCGGGCGCCCCGCTGGCGCTCGTGGTGTCGCTCGAGGGCGCGCAGAAGGGCGAAGCGATGCTGCGCGACCTCCGCGCCGGCTCCGAGCACCGCGTGTCCGTGGAGACGTGGATCGATTCGCAATGAGACGCTCGCCTTCCTCCGGACTTCATGGCTGACGACAAGAAGCTCACCACCCGCGCCGAGGACTTCAGCGCGTGGTACAACGAAGTGGTGCTCCGCGCGGAGCTCGCGGACTATGCGCCCGTGCGCGGCTGCATGGTCATCCGCCCCGATGGCTACGGCATCTGGGAGCGGATGCAGCGCGCGCTCGACGACATGTTCAAGGCCACCGGCCACCGGAACGCCTATTTCCCGCTGCTCATCCCGCAGAGCTTCCTGCAGAAGGAGGCCGAGCACGTGGAGGGCTTCGCGCCCCAGACGGCGGTGGTGACGCGCGGCGGCGGGAAGGAGCTCGAGGAGCCGCTCGTCATCCGGCCCACGTCGGAGACGATCATCTACGCGATGTTCGCGAAGTGGGTGCAGAGCTACCGCGATCTGCCGCTGCTCATCAACCAATGGGCGAATGTGGTGCGATGGGAGATGCGCACGCGGCTCTTCCTGCGCACCCTCGAGTTCCTCTGGCAGGAGGGACACACCGCGCACGCCACGCACGACGAGGCGGAAGCGGAAACACGCAAGATGCTCAACGTCTACCGCGCGTTCATGGAAGGGTGGATGGCGATGCCCGTGATCACCGGGCGGAAGACGGAGGCGGAGCGGTTCGCCGGGGCGCTGCGTACGTACGCGTGCGAGGCGATGATGCAGGACAACAAGGCGCTCCAGGCCGGCACGTCGCACAACCTGGGGCAGAATTTCGCGAAGGCCTTCGAGCTCAAGTTCCAGAGCGAGAGCGGGAGCACCGAGTTCGCGTGGAACACGAGCTGGGGGGTGTCCACGCGGCTCGTCGGCGGGCTCGTGATGACCCACGGCGACGACAAGGGGCTGCGCACCCCGCCGCGCCTCGCGCCCACCGAGGTGGTGGTCGTCCCGATCTGGCGGAGCGATGAGGAGCGCGCGCGGGTGTTCGAAGCGGTGAACCGGCTGGCCGCCG
>JAYUMO010000111.1:0-12712 GCA_043762555.1 Gemmatimonadaceae bacterium
TACTCGTTCTCCTTGTCCCCGCCGGTGTTCTCGAAGGCGAGCACGGCGATGGAGCGTTCGGAGGGCGGGCCGGGCGCGGGCGCGCGGCGGGTCGACAGCGCGTAGCCGCCGGCGACAACCACGGCCACCTCCGCGAGCCCCGCGGCCGCGGTCACGAGCGTGCGACGCCGCGGCGCGGACGCGGCGCTCACCGGGTCGAGCGCGCGCAGCACTCCGCCCGCCGACGACGGCCGCTTCGCGGGATCCTTCTCCAAACATCGCATCACCAGCGCGGCGAGCGCCGGCGGAGCATCGGGGCGGCACTCGACCACCGGGCGCGGGGTCTCCACGGCGTGCGCCACGATCATCTGCTGCGGCGAGCGCCCAGGGAAGAGCATCCGGCCGCAGAGCATCTCGTACGCCACGGCGCCGAGCGCGTAGAGGTCGGCGCGCTGATCGCTCTCGGCGTCGGCGCTCCCCTGCTCCGGGGCCATGTAGGCCGGGGTACCGATCGCGAGCCCCGTTGACGTGATCGCCGCGCCGCCGCCCGCCGCGCTGATCGCCTTGGCGACGCCGAAATCGGTGACCATCGCGACGCCGCCGGTGAGCATGATGTTGTCCGGCTTGACGTCGCGATGCACCACGCCATGTGTATGCGCGTACGCGAGCGCCTGCGTCACGTCGCGCAGGATGGCGATGACGTCGCGCACCGGCAGCGATCCGTCGCGCGCAAGCCGGGCGCGCAGCGACTCCCCCGCCTCGAAGGGCATCGTGAAGTAAGGCAGCCCTTCCGACGCGCCCGCCGTGAGCACCGGCACGATGTGGGGATGCTGCAAGCTCGCCGCCAGTTGGATCTCCCGGCGGAAGCGATCGGCGCTCACCGCTCCCGAGATCTCGGGCGGGAGGACCTTCACCACCACGCGCCGCCCGAGCGCGGTCTCGGTGGCCACGAACACGCGCGACATGCCGCCGCCGCCGAGCTCGCGCTCGATGACGTAGCCGTCGCCGAGCGTGCGTTGCAGCTGGTCCTGAAGCGGCGTGGTCACCAGTGAAGATAGGCGCGGCGAAAGGATGGAGCCAGACACTGCCGGTCTCGGCCTCGGTCTCGGCCTCGGCCTCGGCAGAAGCAACGGCGGGTCTCGGCACTCGGCACTCGGCGATACACGCGGGGCCCGCGAGCCAACCATCGCTCGCGGGCCCCGAGAAAGGCCGAGGCCGAGACCGAGCCCCTCCCTACATCCCCGCCGCCGCCTTCATGGACCAGGGCGGCACGACATTGTTCATGCGCGCGTACGCGATCATCTGGCCGAGGTGCTCGCCGTTGTGAGCGGTCTCGGCGAAGAGCATTTCGCGCATGGTCATCGTCTGCCCGAAGAAGACGACCGTCTTGTCCGAGCTGGCGTCGGGCATCGCCATGACGCCGGCGTTCATGTAGGCGAAGGCGGCCTTGAGCGTCTCGATGATCTTCGCCTTGTCGGTCGTGCTGGTCTCGAAGGCCATCATGTCCGGCATCCCCTTCAGGGCAATGCCGGCGGGCGTCGGCCAACCCATCGTCGATCCCATCAGATATTGCGCGGCCGCCGCGTGCAGGAACGTCTCAGCGATCGACCGCACGCCGGGCGCGGGGCGCCAGCTGTACTTGTCGGCGGGGATCGCCTGCGCGAGCTGCAGATACTTGTCACTCACCGCCGCGAAGTTCTTGGCGAACTCGCCGCGGAAGCCGGCCGGCGGTGGCGCTGGCTTGGCGGGCGCGGCGGCCGTCGCAGCCATCGAGCCTTGCGCCACAAGTGGCGCCGCCGCGAGCGCGGCGATGGCGAGGGAAGACAGGATACGAGAACGCATACGGTACCTCGGTGGTTGAAGATCAGGTATCAATTATCGCGACCGTGCGGCGGCACGGCTAGGGCACCCCCTCCGCCCGAGTCACGGCGGCGTGATCACCTTGCCGTCACCGGTGAACACGGCGCCGCCTCCCTGGCCGTCGGTGATCACACCCATGCCGGTAACGCTGTTGCTCGAGCTGCAACCGTTGCTCGCGCACTCGGTGTTCGTGTTCCCCTGCCGGCCGTAGCGCGTTCCATTCTGCTGGGCGAGCAGGATGAGGTTGCCGGCCACCGGGCCGCCTTCATAGCCGAAGTAGCCCTGGGCATCCACCCAGTAGCGCCCCGGTATCACCGGCGTGCCGATCCACTGTTGGAGGGCGAGAGCATCCTGCACGGCGAGCTCGCGTGAGTTGATGAAGACGCCGGTATTCCCGTTCGACGCGTCGGCGCGGAGCGGGCCGCCCACGTCGATCCCCGCCACAATGAGGCCGGCCATCGGGCCGCCCTGGTAGCCCCACGCCCCCGAGACTTTGTCGTACCAGTACACCCCCGGTTGCACCGGGCCGTGGATGGCGGTCTCGAGCGATTTGATCTGAGCTTGGGTGAGCTGCGAGCCGTTGATGACCACCTTGGTGGCCGCCGACGGCTTGGGCGCCGCGGTCTGTTGCGAGGGCGCCGCCTGTGCGACGAGTACGAGCGTCGCGGCGATCACGAGAGCCGAGGGTCTCATGGCACCTCCTCGATCGGGTAGTGCCGGCAGGTATAGAGAATCTTCGCGCGGCCGCGCGCGGTTCGCTAGCTCTCCGGCGGCGCTCACTGCATACTAGCCGGGCGCGCGACCGTCGCCACATCCTCCCCCAGGCTGCCATGATCCCACTCCGTACCGCGCCGATCGTCCTCACGCTCGCGTTCGCCGTCGCCCCCGCCGGCGCGCAGTGCCCCACGCAGGCCTCGCACGTCGTCACCGATTTCCCCATCCACTCGATGGATCGGCCGCAACCGCCGGTGGTGACGCCCGCCCCCGCCGGCGCGCCGGTGCCGCCGCCGTCGGACGCCATCGTGCTCTTCGACGGACACGACCTCTCCCAGTGGCACTCCGCCGATACCACCGCCCCGACGGGCTGGAAAGTGAAGGACGGCTACCTGGAGGTGGCCGGCAAGACGGGCAGTCTCGAGACCACGCGCGGATTCGGCGATGTGCAGCTCCATGTAGAGTGGATGACGCCGCTCCCCGCCGAGGGCGAAGGGCAGGAGCGCGGCAACAGCGGCGTCTATCTGATGGCCACCTTCGAGGTGCAGGTGCTCGACTCCTACCAGAACTCCACCTATCCCGACGGCGCCGCCGGATCGGTGTTCGGCCAGTATCCACCGCTCGTGAACGCGAGCCGCCCGCCCGGCACGTGGCAGACCTACGACATCATCTTCCACCGCCCGCGCTTCGCGGTAAACGGCGCGCTGCAGTGTGCGGCGCGCGTGACCGTGCTGCAGAACGGTGTGCTGGTGCAGAGCGCCGCGGTGCTCACGGGTCCCACGGCGTACAAACGGCGCCCGCCCTACGCGGCGATGCCCGACAAGATGCCGCTGCTCCTGCAGGACCACGGGCACCCGGTGCGCTATCGCGACATCTGGGTGCGCGAGCTGCCGGACGCCGCGAATTGACGTTGACCGCGGTGCGGCGCGACGCGACGACGTACGACGTCTGCATCATCGGCTCGGGCGCCGGCGGTGGGATGGCGGCCTATCAATTGACGCGCGCCGGCGCGCGCGTCGTGCTCCTCGAGGCCGGACCGTCCTGGTACGCCACCAAAGATTCCAAGATGCTCGTGCCCGAGTACGCCTCCCCGCGGCGCGGCGGCAGCACGAAAACCAAACCGTTCGGCGAGTTCGACGGCTGCATCGGGGGATGGGACATCGACGGGGAGCCCTACACCCGCGCCCCCGGCACGCACTTCGACTGGTGGCGCGCGCGGATGCTCGGCGGCCGCACCAACCACTGGGGACGGATCTCCCTCCGCTTCGGCCCCGACGATTTCCGCGGCAAGAGCCGCGACGGCCTGGGCGACGATTGGCCGATCGGCTACGACGATCTGGCGCGATACTATGACGGCGTCGATGAATTGATCGGCATCTTCGGCAGCGCCGAGGGCTTACGCAATCATCCCGACGGCAAGTTCCAGCCGCCGCCGAAGCCGCGCTGCTACGAGCTGATGATCAAACAGGCCTGCGACACGCTCGGCGTCATCTGCATTCCCAGCCGGCTCTCGATCCTCACCCGCCCGCTCCACGGACGGCCCGCGTGCCACTACTGCGGCCAGTGCGGCCGCGGCTGCCGCGTGGCGGCGAACTTTTCGAGCCCCGACGTGCTCATCGCGCCCGCTTTGAGGACGGGACGCCTCACCCTGCTGTGCAACGCGATGGCGCGCGAGGTGATCGTCGGCAAGGACGGACTGGCCGAGGGGGTCGCCTACATCGACAAGGCCACGCACAGCGAGCGCCGCGTGCGCGCGGCCGTAGTGGTGCTCGCGGCGAGCGCGTGCGAATCGGCGCGCATCCTGCTCAACTCGCGCTCCACGCTCTTCCCGCACGGGCTCGCCAACTCCAGCGGCGTGGTCGGCAAGTATCTCACCGACACCACCGGCGCCGGCGTGAGCGGCTTCATCCCGAAGATGGTGGACCACGTGCCCCACAATGAGGGCGGCGCGGGGGGCGCACACATCTATTCCCCTTGGTGGCTGGACAACGCGACGCTCGATTTCCCGCGCGGCTATCACATCGAGATGGGCGGCGGGCGCGACGCGCCGGGATACGGATTCATGGGCGGCATCCAGGAGTATCCCCCGGGGGGCGGCTACGGGATGCAGCTCAAGGAGGACTACCGCCGCTTCTACGGAGCGACCGTCGGCTTCGCCGGCCGCGGCGAGATGATCCCCAACGCCGACAGCTACTGTGAGCTCGACCCGAACGTGGTGGACCGCTACGGCATCCCGGTGCTCCGCTTCCATTGGAAATGGAGCGACCACGAGCTGAACCAGGTGAAGCACATGCAGGAGACCTTCCGCGCGCTCATCGCGGCGATGGGCGGTCAGCCCTTCTCTCTCATGCCGGGCAAGGACGAGGGCTACGGGATCGCGCCTGGTGGCCGCATCATCCACGAGCTCGGCTGCGTGCGCATGGGGAGTAACCCGCAGTCGTCGGCGCTCAACGCGTGGTGCCAGGCGCACGACTGCAAGAATCTCTTCGTCACCGACGGCGGACCGTTCGTGTCGCAGGCGGACAAGAACCCCACGTGGACGATCCTCGCGCTCTCCTGGCGCACGAGCGACTACATCATCCAGCAGCGCGCGCAGGGGGCCCTCTGAGCGGCCGCGACGACGGCGAACGCCCGCGACGCGTCTCGCGCCGCGACGTGGTGAAGTGGCTCGCCGGCGCGCCCGCGCTCGGCGCCATCGGCTGGAGCTCGACGCAGACCGACCGCGCGGCGCGCCACCTCCACGCGCTCGCGGAGCTTGGGCCAACGGCCCCACCCTTCACGCCGAAGTTCTTCACGCCGCACGAATGGCGCACCGTGTCGGTGCTCGTGGACGATGTGATCCCGCGCGATGAGCGCTCGGGGAGCGCGACCGATGCGAAGGTCCCCGAGTTCATGGATTTCATTCTCGCCGACGCGGACAGCTCCGACGCATCGCGCACCGCGATGCGCGGCGGGCTCGCCTGGCTCGACCTGGCGTGCGACGATCGGTTCGGCGTGCTCTTCGCCGACGCCAACGAGACGCAGCGACACCAGCTGCTCGACGAGATCGCGTGGCCGAAGAAGGCGCGCCCCGAGATGAGCCAGGGCGTGGCCTTCTTCAGTCGCTTCCGCGACCTCACCGCCTCGGGCTTCTTCTCCAGCGCGATGGGATGGAAGGATCTCCGCTACCTGGGCAACGTCGCCGTGCACGAGTGGAACGGCTGCCCGCCGGCGGCGCTTGAGAAGCTCGGCGTCACCTACGCCGTGATGGACGCCAAGCCCACCAAGTGATGAAGAAAAGAAAGAGGATCGACCGACTCGGCGTCGGCTTCATCGGCAGCGGCTTCAACGCCCGCTTCCATCTTCAGGCGTGGCGCGCCGTACGCGATGCCGACGTGCGCGGCGTGTGGAGCCCGAACGCCAGGAATTCCGCCGCCGCCGCGGCCCTCGCTCGCGAGCTCGGCGTCGGCGAGGCGAAGCCGTACCCGTCGATCGCGAAGATGGTGGCCGACCCGGCGATCGACGCGATCTGGCTCACCGGTCCCAATCACACGCGCGTGGAGAACGTGGAGGAGATCGTGCACGCCCTCGAGCGCGGGCACGGAACGCTCGCCGGTCTCGCGTGCGAGAAGCCGCTCGCGCGCAACGTGGCGGAGGCGACACAGGTGCGCGATCTCGCCGCGCGCGCCTCACTCGCCACGGGCTATCTCGAGAATCAGCTGTTCGCGCCGCAGGTGGAGCACGGGCGCGCGCTCCTCTGGGCGCGCGGCGCCGCCGCCACCGGGCGACCGTATCTCGCGCGCGCGGCCGAGGAACACAGCGGGCCGCACATGCCCTGGTTCTGGCGCGGCGAGCTCCAGGGCGGCGGCGTGCTCAACGACATGATGTGCCACTCCGCGCTCCTGGTGCGCCATCTCCTCACGCCGCCGGGCCGGACCCTGGCCGCCGTGCGCCCGGTGCGGATCACCGCGCACATCGCGAGCCTCAAATGGACGCGCCCCGAGTACGCGGAGCGGCTGCGCGCGACGATGGGCAAGGCGGTGGACTACACGACCACCCCGGCCGAGGACTTCGCGAGCGCCACGATCGAATTCGAGACCGACGACGGCTATCGGGTGGTGGGTGAGGTGACAACGAGCTGGAGCTTCGTCGGGCCGGGACTCCGATTGTCGGCCGAGCTCCTCGGGCCGGAATACTCGATGACGTGGAACACGCTCGACAGCGGCCTCAAGCTCTTCTTCAGTCGCGAAGTTCGTGGCAAGGCGCTTGAGGGTGATGATCTCGTGGAGAAGCAGAACGCCGAGATCGGCCTCATGCCGGTGGTCGCCAACGAGGCGGCCGCGTACGGCTACGAGGCCGAGGATCGCCATTTCGTGCGCGCCTTCCTCGGGCTCGAGACGCCGCAACTCACCTTCGACGATGGGCTCGAGGTGGTGCGCCTCCTGATGGCCGCCTACATGAGCGCCGAGCAAGGGAAGACGCTCGCCTTCCCGCCGCGCGGGCTGGACCGCTTCGTGCCCGCGGTGGCGAAAGGGAGCTGGCGACCCTAGCTCGCGCCGGCCGGTGTCGCAGTCTTCGCTGTTGTGCCCGGCCGGAAGAGCAGCGCGAAGACGACCAAGATCGCTATCGCCAGCGCGGCCGGCACCAGCCAGATGGCGCGCCAATCGTGGCCGCCCTCGGTGCGGAACGCGTCCACGACCGCCCCGGAGAGTATCGAGCCGATGAACAGACCGACCCCCTGCGTGATGAAGGCGAGGAATCCCTGCGCCGCGGCGCGAATCGTCGCGCTCGCGCGCTGGTCCACGTAGATCTGGCCGGTCACGAAGAAGAAATCGTAGCAGACGCCGTGCAGCAGGATGCCCACGTAGAACAGTTCCACGAGCGATGTCGTGTTCCCGGCGGCGAACGCCAGGTAGCGCAACGCCCACGCCGCCATCCCGATGAGCAGGATCCGCTTCACTCCCAGCCTCGTGAGGAAGAAGGGGAGCAGCAGCATGAACCCGATCTCCGAGAGCTGACCCAACGTCATCTTGGTCGCCGGCTCCGCGAGCCCCTGCTCGTTCAGGAAGAGGTTCGTGAAGCTGTAGTAGAACTGGAGTGGGATGCAGAGCAGCAGCGACCCGATCACGAAGGTGGCGAACGATCGGTCGCGCAGCAGCGAGAGCGCGTCCAGTCCGAGCACATCGCGCACGCTGAACGGCCGGCCGGCCGAATGCGGCGGCGTATGGGGCAGCGCCAGCGAGAAGACCGCCAGCAGGAGCGATGCCACGGCGGCGATCCGCATCGGGAGCGCGGTCGCTTCGAGTCCCAATCGGCCGATCAGCACTCCGGCCACGATCCAACCGATGGTGCCGAGCACCCGGATCCGCGGGAAGTCGCGCTGCGGATCCCCCACGTGATCGAAGGAGATCGAATTGGTGAGCGCGAGCGTCGGCATGTAGCAGAGCGCGTAGCCGATGATGAGCGGGTAGAAGGCGCCGAAGGTCGTCGCCCCCGAGGCGACCCAGAGCAGCGCCCCGCCGAGGAGATGCAGCACCGCGAGCAGCCGTTCGCTCGCGAAGAAGCGATCGGCCACCATCCCGACGAAAAAGGGGGAGATCATCGCCGCGATCGCCGTCGCCCCATAGGCGAGCCCGACCTCCGCGCCGGTGAACTTGAGCGTCGCGCCGAGGTACGTTCCCATCGTCACGAACCATGCCCCCCAGACGAAATACTGGAGGAACATCATCGCGGAGAGGCGCGTGCGAACGAAGGTCTTTTCTTTGCTCATGGGCATGGATCCCGGTGCTCGCCTGGGCGATCTAATGAGCAGCCGTGCGCGCCAAGTATGCGCCCGCTGGCGGCGTATCGGCTAGCGTCCGAGCGCGGAGCACCGATCGGCTGGGACGAGAGCGAGAATTGCCGTTGTTTCGGGGCGCCGCCGGGCGTTATCTTCATCGGTCCCTGCCCGAGCTCAGCGCTCGTGAGTGCCCGCCAACCACCGGCCCAAGCGGAGGGGAAACCCGCACACGCCGCCCCACGTGTTTCCGCGCCAGAGAGGCTTCGTCGAGCGATTCGCCATCTGCTCGGTATGCCCAAGAGCGCAAATAATATCAGCGTTGTGCCGTTTTGTGGCAAACTGCGTGCGAAACCTTCTAGCGGGTCGCTTCTGTGGATACTTTTTTTGCTCCCATTTGCTTTGGTGACAATGATTTACGGTCGTCCACGATGGAGGGCGAAATGGGTCCGGTGCTTGCTCTAGAAAGGGGTGCGGGGATAGCCCCGGGTGGCCCGGGGCATCTGCCGACGAGGGAGTATCATGCCTGAGCGATCGAATCTCGCGCGGGTTACACAGCCCGCGCGGGAACAGCGTGCACCAGCGACTCCCAGACGGGCACCGACACCTCGCCCGGGGCGCGTCGTCAAGACGCAGCCCGAGACGCGAGTGGGCGATGGCCCCGTCTTGGCTGTCATCCTCACGGTGCTCGCGGTCATCAACCTCTACGGCGCCAAGTACTACACGCTGCCGGCGGCGGAGCGCGTTCGCTCGCCGCTGCACGCCTGGTTCCGTGCCTCCGGCTATATCGGCCAGAGCGCCGGGATCCTCGCGCTCCTCATCTTCATCTTCCTCTGGCTCTACCCGCTCCGGCAGAAGTACATCCGCACCCTGGGGTGGACGGGGCCGTTGGCGCGATGGCTGGACATTCACATCCTCACCGCGCTCGGGATGCCGCTGTTGCTCACGATCCACGCGGCGTGGCACTTCGACGGGCTCATCGGCCTCGGCTTCACGTCGATGATGATCGTCGTCGCGAGTGGCGTCGTGGGCCGCTACCTGTACATGCACATCCCCCGCAGCGTCTCGGGCGTGGCGCTGACGATGGAGGAAGTGGGCACCCGCCGGAAGGTGATCCTCGGGCAGATCTCGCAGGCGCTGGGACTCGAGGTCTCGGACGTGGAGGAGACGCTCGCGATCACCGTGCCTCCGGCGTCGCGGACCGTGATCGGCTCGCTCGCGCAGCTGATGATGAATGACTTCGAGCGGTGGCGGATGCTGGGCCGTCTGCGGCGCCGCTGGAAGGCGATGATCCGCAATGGATCGTTCACCTTCCGCGTGGACCGGCAGCGCCGCCGGATCAGCGAGAAGAAGGCGCTGGTAGAGGCGGTGCGCCTCGCGAGCCGGGAGGTCGCCTTGGAACAGCAGGCGCGCATGCTCGGCGCCACGAACAAGGTGTTCCGTTTCTGGCACGTGGCGCACCGTCCGTTCGCGATCACCGCGGGGATCGCGGTGATCGTTCACCTCGTGGTCGTGGTCTGGATGGGTCAGACCTGGTTCCGGTAACCCGAATGTTCGCGACGACTCTCGGCTTCTCCGCGCTCGCGGCCCTCGCGGTCCTCCGCCAAATTCAACTGCGGAACTCCGGGCGCCGAGGCGCGGCCCGGAGGCCGGCGGCGCCGTCGCGTCCCTGCGCGCGCTGCCAGACCGTCGCGCCAGCGATCGCAACGTCCTGCCCCGGATGCGGCGCGCCCCTCCAGGCGTTCGAGTACGTGAACGCGCGGGAGGCGCTGGTGGCGGGGGCGGCGGCGTATCGCGAGCTGGTGCCCACCCTGGACGCGAACTTCCAGACGAACGTGCCGGGACTCTATATAGTAGGGGAGCTCGGCGGGCGCGGTCTGATCAAGAACGCCGTCAACGAGGGGAAGCTGGCGATCGAGCACGTCTGCAAGGCTGCGGCCCAGGACAACGCCGCCGAAGATGACGCAACGCATGCCTTGGACGTCATTATAGTGGGGTCCGGCCCGGCCGGGTTGAGTGCCGGGCTCGAAGCGCTGAAGTCGGGGCTCAAGTACGTGGTGCTCGAACAGGGCTCCCTGGCCGATAGCGTGCGGCAGTACCCGCGGCACAAGATCCTGTTCGCCGAGCCGTTGCACGTCCCCCTCTACGGCGACCTCTGGGTGGCCGACGCGTCCAAGGAAAGTCTGCTGCAAATGTGGGAGACGATCGTCTCTGAGACGGGGCTCCGGGTGGAGACCGAGCGTCGGGTGGAGGAGATCGTGCGGCAGGGCTGGCTCTTCCGCGTCCGGGCGAGCGGCAAGGACTACCGCGCGCGGCGGGTGGTGCTGGCGATGGGACGGCGCGGTACGCCGCGGCAGTTGGGCGTGCCGGGCGAGGAGCTCGAGAAGGTGTTCTACGACATCATCGAGATGGAGGAGTTCGCGGAACGGCACGTGCTCGTGGTAGGCGGGGGCGACAACGCGATCGAATCAGCGCTCGGCCTCGCCGGCCAGGAGGGCACGACCGTTACATTGAGCTATCGAGGCAATCGGTTCTCGCGGATCAGGGACCGGCTGCGCGTGCAGATCGCGGCGGCCGAGCGGGACGGATCCGTCTCGGTGCTCCTCGGCAGTCGAGTGAAGAGGATCCTATCCGACGTCGTCGTGCTCCAAGCGGACGGCGAGACGCGGATCATTCCGAACGACGATGTGGTAGTGCGGATCGGCGGCGAGCCGCCGTCCGCACTCCTGGAGGCACTCGGTGTTCGCATGGTGCACAAGGAGGTTCCCCTCGCGCCGGATGTGGCGAACGCGTCGTAGTGCCGCGGGCGCAGCGTTCGCGTTGCTGTTCGCGGCCGGGATCTCCGCTGGAGCACAAGTATCTCCGGGACCGTTGGCGAAGGCGCACGCGGAGTTGGAAGGGACGTTGAACTGCACGAAGTGCCACGGATTGAAAAAGGGTGCCATGGACCAGGCCTGTCTCAGCTGTCACAAGGAGATCAACGCGCTCATCGAGCGCGGCCGCGGCCTGCACGCTAAAGAGGGCAAGACGAAGTGCGCCAGTTGCCATCCCGATCACGCCGGCAAGGACTTCCAGCTGGTGAATTTCAAGGGCGACTCGGTCAAGAACTTCGATCACAAGCGGGCCAACTGGGCGCTCGACGGGAAGCACGGCGAGACCAAGTGCGAGAAATGCCACAAGTCGGAGTTCCGGAAGGGGGAGATCGCCACGCTCTCGGTGCGCAAGAGCGGCGTGGGCTGGTTGGGAGTCGAGCAGAGCTGTGTCCCCTGCCACGAGGCGGATGACTCGCACAAGAAGTCACTGGGGCAGAACTGCGCGCGCTGCCACGACATCAAGGGGTGGAAGCCGGCGCCGATCTTCGATCACGACACGAGCAGCAAGTATCTGCTCACCGGCAAGCACAAGGACGTGAAGTGCGAGAAGTGCCACAACGCCGAGCGGCTCAACCCCGAGGTGAACGCCAAGGGGGCGATCGTGCCGGTGTACAAGCCGGTGCCGCACAAGGATTGCATCGCCTGCCATGCCGACGCGCACAAGGGACGGCTCACCGGCGCGTGCGACAACTGTCACCTGACGTCGGGTTGGCACGACATCAACAAGAAGGGTTTCGATCACGACAACACGAAGTATCCGCTCCGCGGCGGGCACGTGAAGGTCGCCTGCTCGAAGTGCCACATCGGCTTCCCGAGCGCGGGGATGCGCCCGGCATTCGCGCACTGCACCGACTGCCACAGCGATCCGCACGAGTCGAAGGCGACGCTCCTCGGCAAGGTGGTGGACTGTGCGTCCTGCCATGAGGTGGACGGGTTCAAGCCGTCCACGTACACGGTGGCGCAGCACGCGCAGACCAAGTACGCGCTCGAGGGGAAGCACATCGTGGTGAAGTGCGCCGCCTGCCATACGACGCGCACCATCACGGTGGCCGCGCTGGCCGGCGCCAAGGGCGCCGCGACGACGAAGAAAGTGATCGACATCCGCGTGAAGTTCGAAAAATGCACCAGCTGCCACGCCGACGATCACGGCGGCCAACTCGCCTCCAAGCCCGACAAGGGCGCGTGCGAGGGGTGCCACAAGGTGGCGGGCTTCAAGCCCTCGACCTACACGATCGCGCAGCACGCGAAGCTCAAGGTCACGCTGGATGGCCGCCACGGGGAGATCGAATGCGGCGCCTGCCATTCGACCACGCGCACGGGCCTTCCGCCCATGCCGGGGGCCGACAAGCTCGGGAAGGCCAAGGTCCTGTTCAAGGTGACCGAGATCGACTGCTCGGCCTGCCACGGCGACGCGCACGGCGGACGCTTCACGCGGACCGCCGCGATGAAGGCCGCGTATCCGACGTCGTGCGCGGCGTGCCACAGCGCGAAGAAGTTCCGTCCGTCCACGTACGACTACGTCGCGCATGCG
>JAYUMO010000112.1:0-3722 GCA_043762555.1 Gemmatimonadaceae bacterium
GCGCCCCGCCGCGAGCGGCGCGCCCGGCCGGCGCGCTACGCTCCCCGAGATGGTGGAGAGCTATCTCTTGAAGCGGCCCATGGAATCGGGGATCGACCGCGCCGCGATCGTCGCGCTCGGGCTCCAGTACCTCCTTGAGGCCGACGCGGCCATCCAGGCGGCGGGGGCCGTCGTGTCGTCCGACGGAGCGGGCGCGTGAGACTGAACTCGGTCGCGCTCCAGAACTTCCGCCAGCACGCGGACACCCGGATCGTCTTCGATTCGGGGCTCACGGGGATCATCGGCCCCAACGGCTCGGGGAAGACGACGATCCTCGAGGCGATCGCGTGGGCGATCTACGGGAATGCCGCGGCCCGCGGCACGCGCGAGACGATCCGCTTCAATCGCGCCCGCCCGCGCTCGAGCGTGAGCGTCGAGCTCGATTTCGACCTCGGCGGCCACCGCTACCGCGTCGTGCGCGGGCTCACGAACGCCGAGCTCTATCTGGACGGGGCGGTCACCCCGATCGCGGACTCGGTGAGCGGGGTCTCCGATCTGTTGACGCGCCGCCTCGGGATGACCCGCGAGGAGTTCTTCAACACCTACTTCACCGGGCAGAAGGAGCTCTCGGTGATGGCGGCGATGGGGCCGTCGGAGCGCGGGCAGTTCCTCTCGCACGTGCTCGGCTACGAACGGCTCCGGGTGGCGCAGGACCGGCTGCGCGAGGCGCGGCGGGCGATCGTCGCCGAGCTCGCGGGGCTCCGGCAAGGAATGCCCGACCCGGAGGCGGTGATGCGCCAGCTCGCGGAGTCGGAGCGGCGCGTGGCGGACGCGCGCGATCGCGCGCAATCGGCGCGGGGGGAGCACGCCCGCGCGGCCGTCGCGGTCGCGGCGATCCTGCCGCGCTGGGAGCGAATGCAGCGCGAGCGGGAACAGCTGCAAGCGGTGCTCTCCGAGCTGCGCGTGGCGGAGGGGGAAGCGGCGTCGCTGACCCGGGACGACGAGCGGCTGGCGCGCGACCTCGCCGAGATCGCCCTCGCGCGCGCGGAGCGCGAGGCGCTCTCGCGCGAGCTCGCGCCCTACGCCGCGCTCCACGCGGAATTCCAGCGGCTGGAGACGCTCGCGCGCGAAGAAGGGCGGCGCCAGACGCTGCTCGAGACGCGCGCGTCGCTCACCGAGGAGCTCGAGCGCCTGGGCGAGCGGCGCAAGCGGATCGAGAGCGCTCCGAAGCTCGAGGCCGAGACCGGCGGGTTGCTCGATGAGAAGCGCGAAGAGCTCGAGTCGGTGGACGGGCAGCTCGAAGCGCGGCGCACCGAATGGGTGCGCGACCGGCAAGAGGCGGAGACGAAGCGCGATGCGCTGCGGAACCAGTATGCGGAGTTGAAGCAGCAGCGGGACCGGCTGGAAGCGGCCGGGGAGGAGGGGGCGTGTCCCACCTGCGCGCGCCCGCTCGCCGGGAGCCTGCGCCCCGTGCTCGAGCTGCTCGACGGACAGATCGAGACCGTGCGCGTGGATGGCCAGTACTACAAGGGCCGGCTCGAGCAGCTGCTCCAGATGCCCGACGACGTGAAGGCGCTCGACGAACGGCGGCGCGCGCTCTTCGCGGAGGTCGGCACGCTCGAGCGGCGGCTGATGAAAGTGCAGCTCGCCGTGCAGGAGCTCTCGCAGCTCGGCGGCGAGATCGCGACGAAGGAGGAGCGCGAGGCGCAGCTGGCCCGGGAGCTCGAGGCGATCCCGGCCGGCTACGACGCCGCGCGGCGCGACGTGGTGCGGCAGGAGCTCGACCGGCTGATGCCGCTCGATGCCAAAGCCACGCGCCTCTCGGCCCAGATCGAGCGCGAGCCCGCGCTCGCGCGCGAGCGGGCGCAGGTGGGGAGCACCGTCGAGGCGCTGACGGCACGGCTGAACGCGTTGCGCGCTCGCCGCGAAGCGGTGACCGTGCCCGAGGAGGAGTTCCTGTCGGCGCGCTCGGAGTTCGAGCGCGCGAGCGCCGAGATGCGCGCCGTCGAGCTCACCGTAGTGCAGGCGGAGAGCGACGCGCAGAACGCGTCCGCGGCGCTCGACGTCGCCGAGCGATCGGCGCGCGAGCTCGCCGACCGGCAACGGTTGCTCGGCGACCTCAACACGCGCAAGCGGCTCCACGATGAGCTCGACCGCGCGTACACCGACCTCCGCACCGATCTCAACTTCCAGCTCCGCCCCGAGCTCTCCGACCTGGCGAGCACCTTTCTCTCCGACCTCACCGACGGGCGGTATGGCGAGCTCGAGCTCGACGACAACTACGACATCAAGGTGCTCGAGGACGGCCTGCCGAAACCGGTCATCTCGGGCGGCGAGGAGGATCTCGCGAACCTCGTGCTCCGGCTCGCGATCTCGCAGATGATCGCCGAGCGCGCGGGCCAGCCCTTCGCCCTGCTCGTGCTCGACGAGATCTTCGGATCGCTCGACGACCTGCATCGCGCGAGCGTGCTCGACCTCCTACGCCGGCTCCAAGACCGCTTCGAGCAAGTGATCCTGATCACGCACATCGAGAGCGTGCGCGACATGCTCGACCACGTGATCACGGTGCGCTTCGACGAAGAGAGCGCGGCCTCGGTGGTCACGCAACAGGACGTCGCGGTGGTGCTCGCGCCGGCGGCGGAAACGGTCGCGGCGCCGATGCTCGCGCGCGCGGGAGCGGTGGGCTGATGGCCGTCGCCCGCACCTGGCGCGCCCCGGGCCCCACCGGTCCCTACCCGGCGCGCGTGGAGGACGCACCCGCGCTGAACCAGGTGTTCAGCGACGCCTTCACCGAGCGCTATCGCAACGACGGGATGACCGGCGTGCACGTGCCCTTCCTGAATCCGGCGATCTGGCGCTACGCGATCGAGGACGCCGCCGGCGGCGCGCTCCTCTGGCGCGACGACCGCGATGAGGTCGCGGCGTTCAACGTCGCGCACGCGTCGGGACGGGAAGGCTGGATGGGCCCCCTCGCCGTGCGGCCCGACCTCCAGCGCGCCGGCGTCGGGAAGACGCTGGTCACCACCGCGGCCGACTGGCTCACGCGCGCGGGGTGCACGACGATCGGCCTCGAGACGATGCCGCGCACGATGGACAACATCGGCTTCTATTCTTCGCTCGGATTCGTGCCCGGAAAGCTCACCGTCACCGTCACCATCGAGGCGCAGCATGCCGCGCGCGCCCCGGTGCTGCTCGGCCGGCTCGGCCTGCGCGCCCAGGAGGATGCGATCGCCGAGTGCCGCGCGCTCGCGGAGTCCGTCCTGCCGGGTTGGGACTTCTCGCGTGAGCTGCGCTTGACGGAGGAGCTCGCCTTGGGCGACACGCTGCTGCTCTCGGAAGGAGGCCGGCTGGCGGGCTTCGCGCTCTGCCACACGGTGCCGCTCGTGGAGGGGCGCGCGGTGGACGAGATGCGCGTGCTCAAATTCGTGCTCGCGAACGAGGAGTTGATCCCCGGCGCGCTCGCTGCGCTCGGCGATCTGGCCCGGCGACGGCACGCCCGCCGCGTCGCCATCCGCGTGCAAACGGAGTACGGATCGGCCTACCGCCGCGTCCTCGCTACCGGAGGCCGCGTGCGCTGGACCGATCTGCGGATGACCATGGCCGACCGTCCCGAGCCCCGCGCCGTGCGCGGACTCCTCTGGAGCAACTGGGAGATCTAGAGCGGGTCACGGGCACCGGCCGAGCGACCGGAGGGCGTCGCCGACGGTGATGTCGCGCAGATAGGCGAGTGATGCCGGCGTGAA
>JAYUMO010000113.1:0-2717 GCA_043762555.1 Gemmatimonadaceae bacterium
CCGTTGGCGATTGGCGCGAGGGCACCCGCATCAATCTCGAGCGGGCGCTCCGCCTCGGCGACCGGCTCGGCGGCCACATCGTGCAGGGGCACGTCGACGCGGTGGCCACCGTGCACGCCGTGCGCGACGAGGGCGACGCGCGACTGGTCGAGATCGCGCTCCCCGCCTCGCTCGCGGAGCTCGTCGTGCTGCACGGATCCATCACCGTGGATGGCGTGAGCCTCACCGTGAACGCGCTCCCCGTACCGGCTGTCGTTCAACTGTCGCTCATCGACTACACGCTGCGCCACACCACCCTCGGCGATCTTGCCGCCGGCGTCCGCGTGCACGTGGAAGCGGATGTCGTGGGCCGCTACGTGCAGCGACTGCTCGCGCCCTACGGCGCGGGGATCGTCGCATGAGCGCCCCTTTCGGCACCATCGAGCAGGCGCTCGACGACATCGCCGCCGGCAAGCTGGTGATCGTCGCCGACGACGAGGATCGCGAGAACGAGGGCGATCTCATCGGCGCGGCCGAGCTGATGACGGCGGAGATGGTCACCTTCATCACCAAGCGCGCGAGCGGACTGCTCTGCCTAGCGCTCCCGATGGATCGCTGCGACGCGCTGGGCCTCACCGCCGTGGCCGAGAACAACGTGGACGCCTACCGGACGGCGTACACGGTGAGCATTGACGCCGCGTCGCGCTTCGGCGTGACCACGGGCATCAGCGCGGCCGACCGCGCCACCACCATGCACGTCGCCGCCGATCCCGCCACGACGCCGGCCGACCTGCGCTACGGCGGGCACGTGCAGCCGCTGCGCGCCCGCAAGGGCGGCGTGCTCGAGCGCGTGGGCCACACCGAAGCGGCGGTGGACCTCGCGCGTCTCGCCGGCCTGCGCCCCGCCGGGGTGGTGTGCGAGATCCTGCGCGACGACAACGGGCAGCCGGCGCGCCGGCCGGAGCTCGAGCGCTTCGCGCGCGAGCACAAGCTCACCTTCATCACGGTCGCACAGCTCGTCGCGCACCGGCTCCAGAACGAGCGGCTGGTGCACCGCGTGGCCGAGGCCCGGCTCCCCACCGAGTGGGGGGAGTGGCGGATCATCGGCTACCGCAACGACGTGGACCCGCACGAGCACGTGGCGCTCGTCTTCGGCGACGTGAAGGACGGGGAGCACGTGCTCGCGCGCATGCACTCGCGCTGTCTCACCGGCGACGTGTTCGGCTCGCAGCGCTGCGATTGCGGCTGGCAGCTGCACAGCGCGATGAAGATGATCGCCGAGGAGGGACGCGGCGTCGTCGTCTACCTCGATCAGGAGGGGCGCGGCATCGGACTCCTGAACAAGATCCGCGCCTACGAGCTGCAGGACGCGGGCGCCGATACGGTGGAGGCGAACGAGCGCCTCGGCTTCAAGCCCGACCTGCGCAACTACGGCATCGGCGCGCAGATCCTGCTCGATCTCGGCCTCCAGTCGATCCGCCCGATGACCAACAACCCGCGCAAGATCGTGGGGCTCGAGGGCTACGGCCTCCACGTGGAGGAGCGCGTCGCGATCCGCGCCCCCGACACGAGCGAGAACAAGGACTATCTCGCGGCCAAGCAGCACAAGCTCGGCCACCTGCTCGCGCACTGATGGCCGAATTCAGCGGCACGCCCACCGGTGCCGGCCGCCGCGTCGCCGTGGTCGCGAGCCGCTTCAACGAGACGGTCACGCAGCGGCTCCTGGACGGCGCGCTCGACGCGCTGACGCGGCACGGCGTGGCCGTCGATGACGTCGACGTGGTGTGGGTGCCGGGCGCGTGGGAGCTCCCCGCCGCCGCGCGTTTCTTGCTCGCGTCGGAGCGCTACGATGCGCTCGTCGCGATTGGCGCGGTGATCCGCGGCGAGACGCCGCACTTCGACTATGTGGCCGGCGAGGGCGCGCGCGGGCTCGCCGACGCCGCCGCGGACGCGAACGTCCCGGTGGGCTTCGGCCTGCTCACCTGCGACACCATGGAGCAGGCGCTGGCGCGCGCGGGCGGCGCGCAGGGCAACAAGGGCTGGGACGCGGCCGTGGCCGCGCTCCAGATGGCGGATCTCTTCGACCAGCTCCAGGCGGGTGATGACCACTGAGACCCGCACCGGATCGCGCGCGGGGATCCGGCTGCGCATGCGCGCGCGGGCCCGCGCGGTGCAGGCGGTATACGCGTGGGACGTGATCGGCGGCCAGCCGCTCGAGCGCGTCGCGTCGCGCCTCTGGGACGACCTGCGACTCGGCGCCGACGTGCGCGCGCGCGCCGTGGTGCTGGTGGCGGCCGTCGAGGCGCGCACCGCCGAGATCGACGCCGCGCTCCGCGACGTCACGACCAATTGGCGGCTCGAGCGGCTCGGCGTCATCGAGCGCTCGGTGCTGCGCGTCGCCGCGGCCGAGCTCGGGCTCGGCGATACGCCGCCGAAGGTGGTGGCGCAGGAAGCGGTGCGCTTGGCCGAGCGCTTCGGCAGCGCGTCGAGCGCGCGGTTCGTGAACGGCGTGGTGGACGCACTCGCGCGGCACATGGGGCGATTGTAGTGCGGCTGGTCGTCGTCAACTGGCAGGATCGCGAGAATCCGCAGGCGGGCGGCGCGGAGATCCACCTGCACGAGATCTTCGGCCGCCTCGCCGCGCGCGGGCACGCGATCGCGCTCCTCTGCAGCGGCTGGTCGGGATGCGTGCCTCGCGTTGCGCTCGACGGGCTCGAGGTGCACCGGGTGGGCACGCG
>JAYUMO010000114.1:0-1776 GCA_043762555.1 Gemmatimonadaceae bacterium
CAGCGCTACAAGTGGGCCTTCTTCGCGCAGGTGCAGAAGGACATGGCGCCGATCGAGCTCACGCAGAAGAACGCGACGATCGAGACCGTCGCGCCGCCGCCGCCCCCAGCCGCGCCCAAGACCGACACCGTGCGCGTCGCCGCTCCCACACCCAAGAAGGACCTCACCGAGCGCGAGATCTTCGAGCGCGACCGCTCCGGTCTCTTCACCGTGTACGGCGCCGAGCGCGGCAGCGGCTTCCTCGTCGATTCCGCCGGCCTCGTGATGACCAACAGCCACCTCGTGGACTTCGCCGATGAAGTGCGCGTCCAGATCGACAGCGTCACCAAGGTGTACGCGCGCGTGGTGGGCAAGGACCGCGAGCACGACGCCGCGATCCTCGCCCTCAACCCCAAGCGCTGCGCCAAGTGCACCACGCTCCAGTTCCCCGATTCCGCGCACCCCGCCGCGCCGGGCCCCGGCGATCGCGTGATCGCCTTCGGCTCCCCGCTCAATAAACTCGGCGTGCTCTCCCTCGGGATCGTCAGCAACGCCGACGCCAGCGTCGTCGTGAGCGACGTCAGCATCGGCAACCTGAACACCGGCGGCCCGCTCGTGAACAAGGAGGGCTTCGTGATCGGCCTCAACAGCGACCGCGCCGCCACCGACGCCGCCGGCACGCGCGTGGAGACGAGTGTCGCCGTCCCGCTCCTGCTGCCGATCCTCCTCAAGGCGCGCGATTCGCTCCCCGCGCTCAAGACGAAACAGGTGAGCGACGAGCTGCTCCCGATCGCGCCGCGCGAGCCCTTCCCCGCCGCGCCGATCGCCGCCGTGAGCAAGCTGGGTAACTCATTCAACGCGGACGTCTACCAGGCCAAGACCGGCCCCTTCAGGCTCTTCATGATGACCCCGCAGGTGGCCGCCTGGCGCCAGCAGCAGGCGCTGGTCGCGCTCGCCGACAAGAAGCAGCGCGACCCCAAGCGCTACGGCACGCTCACTCGCATCGATCCCATCCAAGGCTGGGCCGACTGGAACGATTATCTCACCGAGCGGAAAGCGGTGATCATCTTCAACACCTTCCCCGACGACACCGAATATCCCTTCTACGAACCGGACAAGATCCAGAACATCACCGAAGGGAGCTTCCGCGACATGCGCATCTACCGCGACGGCGTGGAGATCATCCCGGTGGAGAAGATCCGCTGTCCCGCGATGCTGAACGTCGAACAAACCAAGGCGGCGGGAAAGCCGATCGCGATGCAGGGTGTGTACATCTACCGCGTGAGCGACTTCGCGCCGCGCGCCGTGGGCACGGTGGCCGGCTACACGGTGACGCTCAACGACGCCGCCACCGGGAAGCAGCTCAAGCTCACGCTGCAGAGCTCGATGATCGAGCAGATGCAAAAGGACTTCACCGCGTACCTGTACGGCGGCCATCAGTAGCGACCAAAACAAGAACACCACTCTCGGCTTCCTCGCCCGGCTCGCTGATCCGGGCGCAACACCGGCCGAGCTGACCGCGCGCGCCGCCGCGGTCGAGAACTGGCGCGCCGTGGTGGACGACGCCGAGTGGCACGGCGTGCTGCCCGTGCTCGCGCGCTGGCTCGCCGCCGGTCGCGCGAGTTTCGTGCCGCGCGACATCGCCGCCGAAGTGCGTCACCGCGCGCACGCCGAGACGATGCACGGCTTGGCGCTCGCCGCGGAGCTGGTGGCGCTGGTGCACCAGCTGGAGTTCGCGGGGATCCCCGTGATCACCCTGAAGGGTCCGGCGCTCGCGGTGCGCGCGTACGACGACGT
>JAYUMO010000115.1:0-3694 GCA_043762555.1 Gemmatimonadaceae bacterium
GCGCTCTCCGGCAGCTCGCCGTCGAGCCAGGCGTGCAGTGTCGCGCTGCCCGTGCTGCCGGCCAGCGGCACTTCGCGATCGGTGAGCGGACGCTGTTCGATCGGCGTCTCGCGCGTCTTCGGCGTGACCGGCTCGTTTGGATCCAGGTGGTCTAGCATTACGCGTACTTCTCCTCGAGAAGGGCCTGGAGCGCCTCACGTGCCCGATGCACACGCATCTTCAGCGCCCCGACGGTTGTGCCCAGCAGGTCGGCCATCTCCTCGTATGACCGGCCTTCCACATGCTTCATCACGAATGCTTCGCGGAGCGACGGCGCGAGCGCTCGCAGCGCCCGGTCCAGATCCGACCGCAACTCCGTTCGATCCAGGTCATCTTCCGGCGTCGCGAAGGACGACGGCTGGTCGTCCTCCTCGTAGCTCATATGCGTACGCCGGATGTTCTTCAGCCAATCTTTGCAGCCGTTCGCCACGATCCTGAAGATCCATGCATCGAAGCGGCCATGCACCTCGGCGAGGTGCGCGTACGCCTTGATGAACGACGCCTGCAGGATGTCCTCGGCGACGTCCGGACTCCCCGTCATGCCCAGGGCGTGACGGTACAACGGGTCGCTATAGCGTGCGATCAGGAAACCGAAGGCGTTCCGATCCCCGCGCAGCACGCGGGCGATCACGTCGTGGTCCGCCTCGAGCGGGTCCGCGGGGCGGGGGGCGAGTACACTCGTCTTCACGACGAAAGTGTAACGCTTTGTTCGCCCTCTGGACAGCCCTTCCGACCCGGCCTGCGGTCGAGCTTGGAGCGGCATACCCTAGAGACGACTTTCTTCCGCTAGAGTAACGGCGGGTTTCGGCACTCGGCACTCGGCGCTCGGCACTCGGCGCTCGGCAGAGCATCGACCGAACCGCGTGAGACGGTTAGCGTAGGCGCGCGTGGTACAACAGCTCCCGTAAACCGTCATCGCGATATGTTCGGCGGGCGTGGTCGCGGTCGGCGCGGTAGCGGCGGTAGGCGTGCGTGAAGCGGCGCACTTTGCCGTCAACGGATACGGCCGCGAGGGCGCGGCGCAGGGCGGGCTCGGATAAATGCCCCTCGGAGTTGTAGCTCACGAGCACGTGGCGGGCGGCGGTGGCGGACAGAAGGACGTGGAGCGCCGCGGACACTTCGCGGGGGCGGCACCAGGCGCTGCTCGGCGCGCCGCGCGCGAGGAGGCCCGTTTTGCCGGACAACGTCGGGCACTCGGGGAGCCAACCGCGGGCGATGATCTCCGGCACGTGATAGTAGCCGGCGTATTGGCGGGAATTGTAGGGCGGGTCCACGTAGAGGAGGTCCACTGGGCCGAGGGCGCGGGCGACGACGGCCGCGTCGCCCAGGTGCGCGGTGGAGCCGCGCGCGCCGCGCACGGGCGCTACGGGTAGGAGATCGAGCGGCCGGGTCGCGTTCGGCTGCCAGCTCTTGATGAAAGCGGCGTAGACGCCGGCTGTGTTCGCCACGCGGTCCGCCCCTTCCAGCAGCGCCGCAAGTAGGAGAAAGTAGCCGTCATCCCCGACCAGTCCCTCTTCGCGCCATGTGTGGAGGCGGGCGCGCACCGCGTCGATGCGCGCGGCGTTCGAGGGGGTGAAATACATCCGCCTGCCGTCGGGGGAGAACTCCTGTGAGATGAAGCCGCCTTCCGGCTCGATCCACTTCGCCAGATACTCGGCCACCGCGTGGAGCGCGCCGCCGCCGCGGGACGCGACGGCACGCCGGAAGCGGGCGCCGCGCAGCGCGGCGCGCAGCTCCGGATCGGCCGCGCGCAGGTCGGCGAAGCTCGGCACGCGCTGCGACACCACGTAGGCGCGTTGGAACACGTACGAGTACGTCATCAGATCGCTGGACGCCACGCGCCAGCCGCGGGCTTTCAACGCGCGCCCCACGCTCGCCGTCCCCGAGAACGCGTCGTGCGCACGTCCGGGGGCGATGCCGAGCCGGTCGAGCGCGCGCGCGATGAACGGGAGGAGCCGCGTCTTGTTGCCGAGGTAGCGCATCCGGCGTTAGCGCCCGCTCATGCGAACGCGTCCCAGCCGCGACGGCGGATCTCGGCGCCGTGCTCGTCCAACCGTGGCGGCGGCCGGCGCACCGTGCCCATGGGCGACGGCGCCACGCCGGTGAGCGCGGACGCGTCCACCTCGCGCAGCGATTCCAGCACCCCTTTCACGACGCCGCACGGGACGCCAACGCGATCGAGCGCCGCGCACCACTGCGCCGCGTCGCGCTCGCGCACCCGGCGCGCGATCGTGCCCGCCACGCGCTCGCGCGCGGCGAGACGGCCGGCGTTCGCGGCGAGCGCGGGGTCGGCGGCGAGCTCGTCCAGCCCCAGCGCGCGGGCGCACGCGATCCACTGCGTGTCGCTCCCCACGGCGATCACGATCGCGCGGTCGCGTGCCTCGAAGAGCTCGTACGGCACCAGATTCGGGTGCGCATTCCCCCAGCGACGCGGCTCCGCGCCGGTGACGAGCGCATTCTGCGCGACGTTCACGAGCGCCGCCGACGCGCTGTGCGCGAGCGAGGTGTACACGCGCCCCCCGCGCCCCGTGCGCGAGCGCGCGACGAGCGCCGCGAGCACCGCCGCCACGGTGTCCTTCCCCGCCAACACGTCGGCGAGCGCGACGCCCACCTTCATCGCGCCGCCGTCCGCCGCGCCGGTGATCGCCATCCAGCCGCGCTCGGCCTGCACCACGAAGTCATAGCCAGGACGCGGGCTCTCGGGGCCGAAGCCCGTGATCGTGCACCAGATCAATTCGGGGCGGGCCGCGACCAGATCGTCCGGCGTGAGACCGAGCCGCTCGAGGGAGCCGGGGCGGAAGTTGTCGACCACCACATCCGCGCGCGCGATGAGATCGGCAATGAGCGCCCGATCGGCGGGATCGGCGAGATCGGCGGCGATGCTGAGCTTGTTGCGATTGATGCTGAGGAAATAGGCGCTCTCGCCGCGCGCATCGAAGGGCGGTCCCCATCCGCGCGTCTCGTCGCCGCCGGCGCGTCGTTCGATCTTAATGACATCGGCGCCCAAGTCGCCAAGGATCATGGTGGCGAGGGGTCCGGCGAGCACGCGCGTGAGATCGAGCACGCGGAGGCCAAATAGCGGCAAAAGCTCCGTAATTGTCACTATAATGTCGCTATAGTGGCGCTAAAACATGGCCATGCCACCGTCAATCTCCTATGAAAGGCAACGTTTCCGGGCGAAGATGGGCAGAATCATTCACTTGCACCAGCCTCGCCGATTCTTATACTTACGCCTCTGAGACGCCGGACGCCGGTGCGCGCGACCCGCCGCACTCGTCGCTCCATCTCAGCCCATCGCTCGACGCCGCAGCACGCGTCACGAAGCCCGAGCAAGCTGAACCACAAAAAAACAAAATCTCCGGAGTGCGATCCGATCATGGTGGATAAGCCGCTGGTTGCAGATAGCAAGCCGACCGTCCCCGCCGCAACCCCTCCCGGCGTCCCGCGCCGCGGCCCCGGCCATCGCGGCCAGGACGTGCGCGACACCGTCGCCGAGATGGCCGCGCGCGCGCAGGAGATCAGTCTCGAAGCGGGCAGCAAGATGTCGGCGGCGATGAAGGACATCATCGGCGCCGCCGCGGGGCTCAGCGATTTCGTCATCGAGAGTGCGCGCGACCTGCTCCAGTACATGGTCCGCCGCGGGCAGATGACGCAG
>JAYUMO010000116.1:0-10272 GCA_043762555.1 Gemmatimonadaceae bacterium
ACCTCAAGGCGAACCCGAAGAAATATCTCAACGTCAAAGTGTTCTGAGGGGGAGTGGGTAACAGGTTGTAGACGAGCGAGGGGCGTTGGCTAGCGGCTAGCCGCGTAGAGAGTAGCGAGTGGAGCTAGGAAAACAGTGACGGGGGCGCCGCGACTGCGGCGCCCCCGTCTGCCTTCAGTCCGGACCCGAGACTCCGGACTCCGGACTTGTTTTCTCCCTACCAATCGAAGCGCGCCGAGAACTGGAGCTGATAATAATTCGCCGCATTGTTCTGGATCGGGTACTGCACGTACGCCGGCTGGAACTGCACCACCGGGATCGCCGCCGTCGGATTGGCCCGATTGGTCGGCGTCGAGCCCGACATCCTGGATACCGTCAGCAAGGGCACGTCGCTGTTCACCCCCGCCAGGCGCTGCCGGCCCCACTGCCCGTTGAGCAGGTTCGACACGTTGAAGATGTCCAGGCGGACCGTCACGTTGTGCCCGCTCAGCTGCGGCAGACTCTGGATGATCGTCGCGTCGAAGCGATTGACCCACGGATTGATGCAGGCGTTCCGTGGGAGGATCTGCCCCTGGTGGTGTGCCAAACAGGGGGTGCTCTGGATCAGGTTGTACAGTGCGAGCGCCTGAGTCGCCCCGGTGATGGCCGCCTTGCCGCCGCTCGCCGGGATCGTGGCGAATTGGATCTCCGTCGGATCGAACACATTCCGCGGAACGTAGATCAGGTCGTTCACGTTGCCGTCGCCGTTCAGATCGCCTTTGCCGCCGCTACCCGTGTACGTATAGTCGTACGGCTGCCCGGAGTAGCCCTGGTAGATGAGGGAGAAATCCGTCCGCCAATTCTTCCACGGGAAGGTGTACGTCCCGGAGAGCAGCAGCTTGTTCGGCTGGTCGTAGACCGAGGTGCCCGTGTTGGTGGCGAGCAGGTCGTTGCTGCCGCCGGGCCGGCCGAAATTCCAGTTGGAGATCGCGCGGCTCGACGTGAGGCTTTGCACGTCGTACGAATGCGAGTAGGTGTACGCCGCGCTCATGTCGAGGGAGGTGAGCACGCGCTTCTGGAGCTGGATCGTGAGATTGTATGAGTAGTCGCTCGACTGGTTCACGACGTCGATCACTTCCGAGAAACGGCGCGACACGTCGTACAGGTACACCGACGAGACGCCAAGCGTATCGATCCTCCCGTACATCGGGCGCCCATTCCGGCCGGTGTAGGAGGAGTCGTAGTTGATGTTCCGATTCACGTAGAAGAAGTTGTTCAACCCCTTCGTGAACATCCCCTCGAGGGTGAGGAAGAAGTCCCCCCCGAGCCGCTTGTCATAGGCGAGATTGGCGCGCATCACCTGTGGGTACTGCAGGTTCTTGTCCATCACGTCCACCGGGCCGACGACGCCGGTGGCGAGCCCCTTACCGTTCGGACAGGCCGTGGGCTGGGTGCTCGCGTTGGGATTGAACGCCGGGCTGATCGAGTCGGGATCGGAAGGCCGGCCGCACATCAGGAAGCCGAGGCCGCTCCCTGAGTTCTGCCACGAGTTCGACACCCACACCCCCACCGGCCGGCCGACGAACACGCCGATGCCACCGCGGAGCTGGTTCCGGCTGTCCCCGGTCATGTCCCAATTGAATCCGATGCGCGGCGACACCTGCATGGTGCCGCTCGGCACCTGGCTCGTGTTCGCTTGCCGGCCCAACTTCGCGAAGACCGGGCCGAAGACCGTGTCGAAGGAGGCCGTATACGGCGGGCGATTCGAGATGTCCGGGATGTCGACGCGCAAGCCAAAGAGAACGTTGAAATTCGGCGACGGCGCGTAGTTGTCCATGATATAGACGCCGTACGTCACCCCCTGCGGGTCCGCCACGACGCTGGGCGGGTTCGTCAGCGCCGCCGAGAGGCGATAGCGGTTGGCATTCCCCGCCTCGAGCGAGTCGAGGGACTTGAACGTCCAGACGCCGTAGGAGCTCTCGGTGAAGGTGTTGGTAAAGCCCCAACTGTCGATAGCGAAACCCGCGGTCACGCGGTGATCGTCGCCCGCGAAGAAGGAGAAATTGTCCTTGATCTCGAGCAACTTCTGGTCAAGCACATTCCCTTGGGAGAACTGCTCGGCGCCGCCGACGAGGTTGATCGAGGCGACCTGGAGCCCGGGAACGCTCACTGTGACCTGCGGATAGATGCCGGCCGCCGGGTCGCGGTTGTCGGTGATCTGCGTGTAGCCGACGATCAACTCGTTGTCCATCCCGCCCTTCAAGGTGGTGTTCACCTCGGCGACGAAGCTGTTGTTCTTGTTGTGGATGGTGTAGGCGTTCGCCGTCAGCGGGAACGTCGTCGTGCGGGAGAAGACATCGAGATCGCCGGCCGCGTAGTTGTCACGGAGCGTGACCGTGCTGTTCCACTCGGGGATCGAATAGTCGAGGCGGGCGAACGCGTTCGTGAGGGGATTCGCGTTGTTGTTCACGCCGCCCGTGCCCGCCGGAATGCCGTAGGTGGTCAGGTCGTTGATGAACCGCTGCACGGTAGCGGAGTCGACCGTGAGCGGCGATGCCGCGTTGGCCGCTTGGCCGATATACGGTCCGCTCGAGGGCTGCGCGCGCGCCTGCCACTCGGCGTTCACGAAGTAGTGCAGCCGGTCCTTGATGACCGGACCGCCCACCGAGAAGCCGTACTGTTCCACGTAGAGCCCGGATTGCTGGATGAACGGCACATTCGCCGCCATGCTCTGGTTGCGGAAGTAGTAGTAGGCGTCCGCCTGCAGATCGTTCGTGCCTCCCTTCGTCACCGCGTTCACGAGCGCGCCGGTGAAGTTCGCGTAGCGCAGATCGTACGGCGAGAGGAGCACCTGGTACTCCTTCACCGCATCGAGGGAGATCGCCTTGCCCAGCGACTGACCGCCCGGCTGGCCGGTGGCCCCGAGGCCGAACAGGTCGTTCGCGCTCCCGCCGTCGATCTGGATGTTATTGTAGCGATTGTTCACACCACCCGCCGACGGACCCGGACCGGCGCTGGTGATCTGCGGGACGGTGGTCATGAAGTCCGTGAAATTGCGGTTCAGCGTCGGGGAGCGCCGCAGGATGCTGTCATCCACGAGGGTTCCCGTCCCCCGGCGGTTCGGATTGATCACCGGCGCGAGTGCCGCGCCCCCCTGCACCGTGACCTCAGCCAACGTCGCGGCCGCCGGCACGAGCCTGAAGTCCACCAGCTGACGCTGCCCGAGCGAGAGGTGCGCGACCTCCTGGCTCTGCGGCGTGAAGCCGATCCGCCGCACGGTCACCGCGTAGGGGCCACCGATCGCGAGACCCTCGATGAAGTAGCCGCCCGAAGGCCGCGACTGTCCGGTCAACGTCGCGCCGGTGGACTTGTTGACGATCTGCACCTGCGCCGCATCGACCGGCTGTCCGGTGGTCGAGTCGCTGATCGTGCCCGAGATCGCCGCCGTCGTGGTGCCCTGAGCGGCCGAAAGCGCGGGGAGCGCCGCAACCAGCGCGAGGGCCAGGGCGGCGCAGCCGCGGAGCCAACGAGATGTGAGCATGAGAGAGCCTCTCCCTGAGTGATGACGGACGGGGCACCGGGCCCCGGCCGGGAACAGAGGACGCCGCAGCATGAGCGAACGCGCTAACCTATCTCGCCCTAGGCGCGGGCGTCAAGAAAGCAAAATCAGGACACCGGTCGGTCGCCCTTGCGCGTGGCGCCCGTGAGCTCGAAGGCGGGCAGCCCCAGCAGCACGGCGATGAGCACCCAGAGGGTAGCCCACCGGCTGGAGGGGTCCAGGATCGCATTCGCAAGGAGCGCCACGGTGCTCGCGATGAAGAGCAGCGGCACCACGGGGTAGCCCGGCACGCGGAAGGGTGGGTCGTAGTCCGCGCGCCGCCGCAGCCGGAAGACGCCGGCGACGGCGAGCGCCAGGAAGGGCACGATCGCGATCACGAAGGCGTCCGCGAGCTGCTCGAAGGTGCGCAACAGGACGAAACCGATGCCGAGCGCCGCCGAGAGCACGATCGCGCGGCTCGGCGTCTGGAAGCGCGGGTGCACCCGCGCGATCCCGCGGAAGAGCAGCCCGTCGTCCGCCATCGCGAAGAAGATCCGCGGCGAGGTCATGATCGAGCCGTTGAGCGTGCCGAAGGTGGAGAGCATCACGGTCACCGCGACGAAGACGACGCCCACCCGTCCCATGAGCCGTTGCGCGACATCGGCCGCCACGAGCCGCGAGCCGGCGATCTGGTGCACGTCGAGCACGGCCAGATACGCGAGATTCGCCAGCAGATAGATCGCGACGACGGCGATCGTGCCGGTCACGATCGCGCGCGGCAGCACCCGGCGCGGATCCTTCACCTCGCCGGCGACGAAGGTCACGTCCTCCCACCCGTCGTACGCCCAGAGCACCGACACGAGCGCGAGCCCGAAGGCGGCGATCGTCACGCTCCCCGATGGCACGAGCGGCGTGTAGTGCCCCCCGGTGCTCGGGAGCGCGATCGCGAAGGCGAGCACGATGATGAACATCAGCCCGCCGTACTTCGCGAGCGTCGTGAGATTCTGAACGAGCGAACCCCAGCGCAGGCCCACGTAATTGAGGGTGGCGGTCAGCGCGATCGCGACCGCCGCCACCCAGTGCACGTAGGTGGAGTACGGCGCGAACGCGGGATCGTAGCCGAGCACGCGCAGGAAGTACTCGGCGAAGGTGGTGGAGATCGCGCCGTAGCTCGCGGCGCGAATGATCACGAGCTCCGCCCACCCGAAGAGGAACGCGGGGCGTCGCCCCCACGCTTCGCGCAGGAAAACATAGATGCCGCCGGTGTGCGGAAAGGCGCCCGCGATCTCGGCGAGGGTGAGCGCGCCGCAGAGCGCGAACAGTCCGCCGGCCACCCACACCGCGAGCAGCGGCAACGGACCCGGAAGCCGGGCGGCGATGCCGGCGGGGGAACGGAAGATCCCCGATCCGATGGTGGAGCCGACCAGCACCGCGGTGGCGCTCCAGAGACCGAGCTGACGCGGGAGCTTCGCGGGGGCGTCGGACATGCGCAGAAGATACGCCGCCCGTCGCCGCCCGGCGAGAGCGCGCCACCGTTGACCCGCCCTCCGCGCGGTGTCACCTTTCCCGGCGCCGATCACACTCTCTCGCCGGGCTACATCTATGCGTGAACTGTTCTTCTGGACCGCCGTCGTGAGCTGCGTGGCCGCGCAGGCGTTGATCCTCCGGTCCACCTGGCGCGCCCGCGCGCGTGCGATCCACGGCGGCGCGCGCACCGACGTCCCGCAGCCGCGCACGGGCGCGGAGTTCACCTGGGTTATCCTGCCCGCGGTCATGCTCGCGGTCGTGCTCACCTTCACCTGGCGCGCGATCCGGGAGACCTCTCCGTCGCCGAGCGCGCTCCCGGCGCCGCATCAGCACGACGCGCCGCCGCTCCCGCTCTGAGGTCCGCGTCGTGAACATCCCGCGTCCGCTCCGCGCGCTCCTGCGCCTTTCGCTCGCCGTCACTCTCCTTCACGCCTGGTTTGGCGCCTTCGTGCGCATTTCCGGCTCGGGCATGGGATGCGGAGACAGCTGGCCAAGGTGCGCCGGCGCCTGGTTCCCGCCGATGGACCAGCCGACGCTGGTGATCGAATGGACGCACCGGCTCCTCGCGGGCGTCGTGTTCGCTGCGGTGCTGCTCGCCGCGACCGTGGCGTGGCGCGCACGCGCGAGCGAGGGAATCGGAAAACGCGGTGGCGTACTGCGGCCGATCCTCGTCGCGCTCGGACTCGCCTCCGCCGCGATCATCTTGGGCGCAGTCACGGTGTGGCTGAACAATCTGCCCCTCGCGACCGTCGCGCACATGATCATCGCCGCCGCGCTGATCGCGACGCTGGCCACCTCGCTCGTCCGCGCCGGGGACCTGGGCGGCGCGACGCCGGGCAGCGGCACCGCCAAGCTCTTCCGGGGCTCGGCGGCGGCGGCGGGGCTCGCGCTCGCGGTGCTCATCGTCGGCGGGCTCACCGCGAAGGTGCCGGGCGCGAATGTGGTCTGTCCGAGCTTCCCCCTCTGCGGCGCGGGAGTCTCCTCGCCGATCGCGACGCGCCTCGTGCTCATTCAGATGACGCACCGGGTGCTGGCGATCCTGCTCTTCTTCCACCTGTTCGGCCTCACCATGGCGAGCCGCAAGCTCCACGGCGCGCCCGCCGCGGTGCGCGCGGTGCGCATCTCCTTCGCGCTCGCGTTGGCGCAGATGCTGATCGCGGGCGCGATGATCGGAATGCAGATGCCCCCCGCGCTGCGCTCGCTGCATCAAGTGGTGGGCGTGCTGCTCTGGCTGGCGATCGTCGTGACCACGCTCCTGGCGCGCCGCGGCGCACCGGCCGAGGCGCCGCTCCCGCCGAGCATCGCGGTGATCATCGCGCGGGGTGGAGGCGCGTGACCGGGGTCGCCCTTTCCGGCGAGCGCACCGGCTCGCTCGTGCGCGACCTGGTGATGCTCACCAAGCCGCGCATCATCTCGCTCCTGCTCGTGACGACCGTGGCGCCGATGTTCGTGGCCGGCGTCCCGCCCTTCTCGCTCGTGCTCGCGGTGGTGATCGGCGGGTATCTGATGGCCGGCGGCGCGAACGCCGTGAACATGTATCTCGACCGCGACATCGACGACCGCATGTCGCGCACCCGCCTGCGGCCGCTCCCGGCGGGGCGGATGACGCCGCGCGCGGTGCTCGCCTTCGGGGTCGCGCTCGCCACCGCCGCCACCGCGCTCTTCGCGTGGCGCGTGAACGTGCTCAGCGCCGCGCTCGCGCTCGCGGGCTTCTACTTCTACGTGTTCATTTACACGCGCTGGCTCAAACGCCGCACCCCGCAGAACATCGTGATCGGCGGCGCGGCGGGCGCATTCCCTCCGCTCGTCGGCTGGGCGGCGGCCACCGGCCATCTCGACCTCACGGCCGTCTATCTTTTCCTCATCGTCTTCTACTGGACACCGCCGCACTTCTGGGCGCTCGCGCTGCTCAAACAGCATGATTACGGCCGCGCCGGGGTGCCGATGGCGCCGCTCATCTGGGGTGAGCGCGAGACGATGATGAACATGATCTGGTACACGCTCATCCTCATTCCGGTGACGCTCCTGCCGGCGGCGTTCGGGGCCTTCGGCCCGGTGTACGCGCTCTCGGCGCTGATCCTCGGCGCGCTCCTGCTCGCGGGCACGGTACGGATCGCGCGCCGCACGGAGTGGGTGCCCGCGGCGTGGAGCGTGTACAAGTTCTCGCTCCTGTACCTCGCGCTCCTCTTCGGCGCGATGGTGGTCGATCGCGGCATCGCGCGCGGATGACGTCGGGCCGCGCCGCGCCGACGGGCCGAGCAGCCGAAAGCACCGCCGGGGCCGACACCAGCGCCGGCGAAAAAGCCGGCAACACACCCAAGCGGCGCGCGATCCCCTCCCCGAGACCGCTCCGCCCGCTCCTCGACCGGATGCGGGCCTACCCCGCGCTCCTCTGGGTGGGCGGCCTCACGCTCGTGCTCAGCGTGGCGGCGGGGCTCGCCTTCCCCCTCGTGGTGCGCACGCTGCTTGACGCCGCGTTCGTCCAGACCAACGCGTCGCAGCTCGATCGCGTGGCGGTCGGGCTCGTGCTGCTCTTCCTGGTGCAGGGGCTCTTCAACTTCGTGCAGGTCTGGACGCTCACCGTGGTGGCCGAGCGCGTGATCGCCAAGCTCCGCGGCGACCTCTTCGCGCATCTGGTGCGGTTGTCGCCGGGCTTCTTCGCCGAGCGCCGCTCGGGGGAGCTGACCAGCCGACTGTCGTCCGACGTGACGATGTTGCAGAGCGTGATGAGCTACCAGGTGACCGAGCTGCTGCGGCAGTTGCTGTACCTCGTCGGCGGCATCGCGCTGCTCACGATCACGCATCCGCAGCTCACGGTCACCACGCTGGCGGTGGTGCCGGTCGTCGTCGCGGCGGCGCTGGTCTTTGGCCGTCTGCTGCGACGGTCGAGCACCGGCGTGCAAGACCGCGTCGCCGAGGCGATGGGGATGGCGGACGAGACCTTCGGGCACATCCGCGTGGTGCAGAGCTTCACGCGCGAGGGCCACGAGACGCGCCGGTACGGCGACCTGCTGCGCGACGTGGTGACCGCCGCGCTCAAGCGCGCCTGGCTGCGCGGGATCTTCTTCGGCGTGATCACGTTCGTCGGATTCAGCGGCGTGGTGGCGGTGCTCTGGCAGGGCGGCCGGCTGGTGCTCTCGGGCGCCCTCACGGCGGGCTCGCTCGTCCAGTTCATCCTGCTCGCCTTCACCGTGGCGGCGGCGGTGGGTGCGCTGGCGTCGCTCTTCGGCCAATTCCAGGAGGCGGTGGGCGCGGCGCAACGTGTGTTCGAGCTGCTCCTGACGCAGCCCGCGGTCGCCAGTCCGCCGGCGCCGGTGGCGCTCCCCAAGCCGGTGCGCGGCGACGTCCGCTTTGATCGTGTCACCTTCCGCTACGCCGCCGACCTGCCCGATGTGCTGCACGATGTCTCCTTCCGGATCGTGCCGGGAGAAGTGGTGGCGCTCGTCGGGCCCTCGGGCGCCGGCAAGACGACCATCGCCTCGCTGGTGCCGCGCTTCTGGGACGTGACGCGCGGCGTCGTGACACTCGACCGCGTGGACATCCGCCGCGTCGCGCTCGAGGAGCTGCGCGGGGCGGTGGGGATCGTGCCGCAGGAGCCCGCGCTGTTCAGCGGCACGGTGCGCGAGAACATCGCGTACGCGCGCCCCGACGCGAGCGATGTCGACGTCATTCGCGCCGCGCGGGCGGCCCACGCGATGGAATTCATCGAGCGGCTCCCCGAGCAGATGGCGACGCGGGTGGGAGAGCGGGGCGTGAAGCTCTCCGGTGGCCAGCGCCAGCGGATCGCGATCGCGCGCGTCTTCCTCAAGAATCCCGCGGTGGTGATCCTCGACGAAGCGACGTCGAGCCTCGACAGTGAGAGCGAGCGACTCGTGGAACAGGCGATGGAGGAGCTGCTCCGCGGGCGCTCGACGCTCATCATCGCCCATCGGCTGAGCACCGTGCGGCGCGCCGACCGCGTGGTGGTGATCGACGGCGGACGCGTCATGGAGGAAGGCTCGCACGCGCAGCTGCTCGCCGACGACGGCCTGTATGCGCGCCTCTACCGCGTGCAGTTCCCCAACGCCCGCGAGGCGCGCCCGTAGCTCACGGGAGGTAGCGCACGTCGGCGAAGGCGAGGCCGGCCGAGTCGATCACCACGTCCACCGTGCGCTCGCCGAGCGTGGGATGCCACGCGGCGAGGTGCCAGCGCCCCGGCGGGACGCTATCCATCGCGAATCGCCCCGTGCTGTCGGCCTGCGCAAAATACGGCTGGTCGAAGACGCGGATCCAGCCGTGCGTTTCCGGATGATCATCGCAGGTCACCGCCACCAGTCCCGCGCGCGCGAGCAGTTTCGGCGCGGGCACCACCTGCCCCGCCCCCGTCTCCTCCACCACGCCGAGCAGCACGGCGGGCGCGCCGCCCCCTCCGAGCAGCGTGAAACGGGCGTGATGCACCCGGTCGTCGGCATTGCGGACGTTGAGCGTGCCCCCCGCGATCGCCGCCTGCACGCGCGGCACGAGCGCATCGTGATCGTGGTCGATCTCGAAGCGGCGCGTGACCGGTAGCGGCTTCCCCGCCCGGATGTCGTCCATCCAGACGACCACATCCTCGGCGCGCGCGCCGTCGGGGAGCCGCACAATGCCGTCCACGCGGCCGGCGGCAGCGATCGCGAAAACACGATACGGCGCCGGCGGCGCGGTATCGGCGGGCGGCACATTTGCCCGCTCGCGCGAGCACGCCGCGAGCAGCAAGAGCGCGCACGTGGCGCGCCTCACGTCCTGGCGAGCTCTCGCACCCAGAAGATCCCGCCCCCGACGATCAGCAACGCGACGCCGAGCAGCGACATGAACGGCGCCGCGATGAAGGAGCTGGCGACGCCGATGGCCGCCGCGATCACGAAGAACGCCGGCAGCCAGGGGTACCCGGGCACGCGATAGGGTCGCAACGCCTCCGGCCGACGCGATCGGAGGACGAAGACGCTCGCCGCCCCGAGCCCGAAGAAGATCCAGTCGGCGAAGACCACGCCGGAGAGCAGATAGTCCAAGTTGCCGCGCGTCGCGAGCAATAGGATGATCGACCATCCGGCGAGGAGACCGATCGCCAGGTCCGGCGAGCCGAAGCGTGGGTGCACGCGTCCCGCCGCGCGCAGGAAGGCACCGTCCAGCGACATCGCGAACACGATCCGCGCGTTCGAGAGGATCGCGACGCTCACGAATCCGAAGATCGAGAGCATCGCCGACGCGGC
>JAYUMO010000117.1:0-3839 GCA_043762555.1 Gemmatimonadaceae bacterium
GAGGTCGCCGTTTCCCCCGACGGGAAATGGCTCGCATACACCACCGAGTCCGACATCAGGAAGCTGCCCGTGAGCGGGGGCACGGCGACCACACTCGGGAAGTTCTCCGACGTCTTCGGCCTCAGCTGGGCGACCGGGGAGACGCTCGTATTCAGTCGGGGCCCCGGGAATCTCGGGAGCTCCCTGTGGCGCCTGAACGCGGCCGGCGGCGCGGCCGCCCTCCTGCTCTCCGCGGACTCTTCACGCGCCTCCTGGCCGATCGCGCTCCCCGATGGAACCACGATCATCTACGCTTCCCTCGGCGCGGCCAGCTCATACAGCTTTGCCGGCCTCGGCATTTTCTCGATGGCGACGGGCCGGCGGTCCAGGCTGGACATTCGAGGCTTCGTTCCGCTCGGCATCGCCGGGAACTATCTCGTCTACGCGCGCAGCGACGGAACGCTGATGGCGGTCGCGGTGGACATCGAGCGGCAGCGCTTGCTCGGCGCACCGCTGCAGCTCCCGACGTCGGTGCTGGCGCGCAACGGGCCCAACGCCGCACTCTCCGCGAGTGGCACGCTGGCCTACGTGGGCGGGGCCCAGGACCGTCGCGTGCTCATCCGCGACGCGCTGGGCCGCACGCGCACGCTGATCGATGAACCGCGGGCGTTCACCCATCCGCGCCTCTCGCCTGACGGCCGCCGCCTCGCCGTGGAGATCGGCATCGCCGAGAGCAGCGATATCTGGCTGTACGAGCTCGCATCGCATACCCTCACGCGACTCACGACCGGTGGCAGCAACCAGCGGCCGGAGTAAACCCCCGATGGCCGCGCGGTGATCTACGTGTCGCATCGCATGACCGACTCCTCCAATGCCGGCTACGGCATTGTGCGTGTCGCCGCGGACGGGAGCGCAGCTCCCGAGTCCGTGTACTTCGGGCCGGTGACCGTGCGCGAGGTCGTGCCGACCCCCGATGGGCGGAGCCTCGTGTACCGCATCGACTCGCCGAACACCGAGCGCGACATCTGGCTGCTGCCGCTCGATAGCGGCGCCGGGGCGCCGCGGCCGGTGCTCACGTCGGTGTTCGATGAGCGCACGCCGCGCCTCTCGCCCGACGGGCGTTGGCTCGCGTACGCGTCGAACGAGAGCGGCGCCAGCGGCCACGAGATCTTCGTGCGCGCATTCCCCGGCCCCGGGCCGCGCATCCAGATCTCGCAGGGCGGTGGCCTCGAACCGCTTTGGTCGGCCGACGGGCGCCGCATCTACTATCGCGACGGCCAGCGGATGCGCGTCGCCACGCTGCGTGCGTCCCCCTCGTTCGAGGTGATCGCGCGCGACTCGCTCTTCGACGACGACTTCGCGTCCGACGGCGTGCACGCCGACTACGACGTGGCGCGCGATGGAAGCTTCGTGCTGCTGGACCCGGTGGGCAACGCCGGCGTGGTGGTCGTCGTCAACTGGGCCGCCGAATTGGACGAGCGGGTACGCGCCCCGTGACCGGCGACATTGCGCGCCTCGCCGGGGCCCTGGCGGATCGCTACCTCGTCGAGCGCGAGCTCGGCGCGGGAGGGATGGCCACGGTCTACCTCGCGCACGACCTCAAGCACGATCGCGACGTCGCGATCAAGGTGCTGCATCCGGACCTCGCGGCGGCGCTCGGCGCCGAGCGATTCCTCTCCGAGATCAAGACCACGGCTAAGCTCCAGCACCCGCACATCCTGCCGCTGCTCGAGAGCGGCGACTCGGACGGGCTGCTCTTCTACGTGATGCCGTACATCGAAGGGGAGACGCTTCGCGCCCGGCTCGCCCGCGAGCATCAGCTCCCGATCGACGACGCGGTGCGTCTCGCGCGCGAGGTGGCGAGCGCGCTCGACTACGCGCACCGGCATGGCGTGATCCACCGCGACATCAAGCCGGAGAATATTCTGCTCCACGACGGCAGCGCGCTCGTCGCGGACTTCGGCATCGCGCTGGCGGTGAGTGCCGCCGGCGGCCCGCGGATGACGCAGACCGGGCTTCCCCTCGGGACGCCCCAGTACATGGCGCCCGAGCAAGCGATGGGCGAGCGGACGATCGACGCGCGCGGACATCTACGCGCTCGGCGCCGTCACGTACGAGATGCTCGTGGGCGACCCGCCCTTCACCGGCTCGAGCGTGCAGGCGATCGTGGCGCGGATCATCACCGAGCACCCGACACCGCCGCAACGATCGCGCGACACGATCCCGGAATTCCTCGACGCCGCCGTGCTGCGCGCGCTCGCGAAACTCCCCGCGGATCGCTTCGGCAGCGCGCACGAATTTGCGAATGCGCTCGGGGGGAAGACCGTCGGGCAGTCCCCCGCCGCCGCGTCGACGAGATCGGTCGCGGCGCGTCTCCCGCGCGGCCGCTCGCTCCTCCCCTGGGCGCTCGCCGCGTTGGGCGCGCTCGGTACGGCCGGGCTCGGCTGGAAGTTGCTGCGCCCACCGGCCCCCAGCGCGGTGCCGGCACGCTTCGACATCGTGGTGCCGAATGACAGCAATGCGTCGCGGCACGTCGCGGGTCTCGCCGTCTCGCCGGACGGGAGGCGACTGGCCATCGCCGTCGACCACGGCCCGGCGCTCATGCGCGCCATCGATTCGCTCGCCGCCGCGCCGATCCCGGCGACCGAGGGCGCCCAGAATCTCTTCTTCTCCGTCGACGGTCGATGGCTGATCACTCTGCACGATCACAAGCTTCGGCGGCGGCCCGCCGGCGGCGGACCGATCGATGAGCTCGTCGCGGCCGAATGGGGCGCCGGCGAGCTGGCGCCTGACGGCACGCTCTATTTCACGCCGAGCTACAAGTCCGGGCTCTTCCGCCTGCGGGCAGGCGCCGGTGCCCCCGAGCCGCTCACCCTCCCCGACACGTCGCGGAGAGAGCTGGGGCACTGGAATCCGCAGCTGCTCCCGGATGGCCAGACCATTCTCTTCACGAACTTCTCACTGCCGCTCTCGCGCTCACGCATCGAGCTCCTCTCGCTCGGGTCACTGAAGCGCACGGTGCTATTCGCCGATGGCTACCACGCGCGGTACGCGGATGGGTTGATCGTGTTCGCGCGGGGCGGCACGCTCTTCGCCGTGCGATTTGACGCGCAGCACCTGCGGCCTCTGGGGCAACCGGCACCCGTTCTCGACGATGTGATCGGCGCCGAGTCCAGCGGCGAACCCGCGTTCGCATTGGCGGCCGACGGAACGCTGTTCTATGCCCCCGCCTCGACGGGCGATCCGCCCCGGCAGCTCGTCTGGGTGGACCGACACGGCACCGAGCGGCGCGTGCTCGACCGCCAGGCGCGGTACGTCTGCCCGTCGCTCTCGCCAAGCGGCGACCGGCTCGCTGTCCAGATCAACGAGAATGGCTTCGGCGACATTTGGGCTTTCGAGATCCAGCGCGGAACGATCACGCGACTCACCAGCCACGAGGCCTCCAGCGTCGGGCCGGCGTGGGCTCGCGATGGACTGACTGTCTACTACTCCCTTGAGACTCCGGTATTCGAGGTGTTCCGCCGCGCCGCCGACGCTGCGACACCCGAAGAGCTTGTCCTCGAGAGCCGGGAGGACCAGCTCCAGATCGCGCCGTCGGCCGATGGCAAGTCGTTGTTCGTTAGTCTGAGTTCTTCGACGGGACAGGACGTCGCCCTGGTGACGCTCGGCCCACCGGCGAAGACCACTCCGCTCCTCACCTCCTCGGCGGATGAGGTTGGCGCGCGCCTTTCGCCGAACGGGAGGTGGCTGGCGTACAAGTCCAACGAATCCGGGCGCGGGGAGGTCTACCTTCGATCCTACCCCGACCTCGCCAGGGTCCGGCGGCAAGTCTCAACTGGCGGCGGCCAAAATCCACACTG
>JAYUMO010000118.1:0-7156 GCA_043762555.1 Gemmatimonadaceae bacterium
AGCCACCGTGCCCAAGCTCACCGTCATCACGCGCAAGGCGTACGGCGGCGCGTACGACGTGATGAGCAGCAAGCACATCCGCGGCGATTTCAATCTCGCCTGGCCCACCGCGGAGATCGCGGTGATGGGGCCGAAGGGGGCGGTGGAGATCCTCTTCCGGAAGGAGATCGCCGAGAGCAAGGATCCGGAGCAGGCGCTGGAGCAGCGGAGCGCCGACTACCGCGAGAAGTTCGCGCACCCGTACATCGCCGCCGGCCGCGGCTATGTGGATGACATCATCGATCCGCGGGAGACGCGTCCGCGCCTCATCAGCGCGCTCGAGACGCTGAAGGGGAAACGTGACCGGAATCCGGCGAAGAAGCACGGCAACCTTCCGCTCTGATGCCGCGGCCGAGCGCTACGCTGCGGATCGGCGATGCGGCGCCCTCGTTCACGCTCATCGACGCCCCCAGCGGCGCGCCCGTCCACCTGGCGGAGCTGCTGCGCGAGCGCGCCGGGGTGTTGCTCGTCTTCCATCGCGGCTTCTGGTGATTCAATTGCCGCGGGCAGCTCGGGGAGCTGCGCGACGAGTGGGCGCAGTACGAGCGCGCCTCGATCGGGATCGCGGTGGTGCTCGCGCAGGCGTGCGCGCGCATGGCGGATGCGGCGCGCGCCTCGCGCGCCGGCTATCCCTTTCCGCTGCTCTGCGATGAAGCGCGGGCGGTGATCAAACAGTACGGCGTGTGGCACCCGGTGGGGATCGACGCCTGGAACACCGCCCACCCGGCGAGCTTCCTCATCGATGCGCGCGGCCGCGTGCGCTACAGCTTCGTGGGCCGCACGCAGTTCGCGCGCGCGCCGCTCGCGAGGATCCTCGCCGCCGCCGCGGAGGCGCGCGATGTTCGCTAAGGTGCTCATCGCCAACCGCGGCGAGATCGCGCTGCGCATCGTACGCGCCTGCCGCGAGCTCGGCATCCGGTCGGTGGCGGTGTACAGCGCCCCCGACAGCGGTGCGCCGCATGTGCGCGAGGCGGACGAAGCGGTGGCGATCGGGCCCGCGCCGTCGAGCGAGAGCTACCTGCGCGGCGATCGCCTGATCGAGGTCGCGCGCCGCACCGGCGCCGAGGCGATCCACCCCGGCTACGGGTTCCTCGCCGAGCGTGAGCCCTTCGCGCGCGCCGTGCACGACGCGGGGCTCGTCTTCGTCGGCCCACCGCCCGAGGCGATCGCGGCGATGGGGAGCAAGACCGCGGCGCGCACGCTCGCGATGAAGGCGGGAGTGCCGGTCGTCCCCGGCACGGCGGAGCCGCTCCGGGACGCGGCGGACGCGGCGCGGGTGGCGGGGGAGCTCGGCTATCCCGTGCTCCTCAAGGCGGCCGCGGGCGGCGGCGGGAAGGGAATGCGCCTCGTGCACGCCGACGGCGAGCTGAGCGCCGCGCTCGAGAGCGCGCGACGCGAGGCGAAGAACGCCTTTGGGGACGACGCGATGTACATCGAGAAATACATCACCGGGCCGCGCCACGTGGAGATCCAGCTCCTCGGCGACGCGCACGGCACGATGCTCTCCCTCGGCGAGCGCGAATGCTCGGTGCAGCGGCGGCATCAGAAGATGATCGAGGAGGCGCCGAGCCCCGCCGTGTCACCCGACTTGCGACGGGCGATGGGCGAGACCGCGGTGCGCGCCGCCCGCGCCGTGGGCTACGTGAACGCCGGGACGTGCGAGTTCCTCCTGGACCGCGACGGGAAGTTCTACTTCCTGGAGATGAACACACGGCTGCAGGTGGAGCACCCGGTGACCGAGCTCGTGATGGGGATCGACATCGTGCAGTGGCAATTGCGCATCGCGCGCGGCGAACCCTTGCCGTTCACCACGGAGCAGTTCACCCCGCGCGGGTGGGCGATGGAGTGCCGCATCACGAGCGAGGATCCGGCGAACGATTTTCTTCCCTCCACGGGCCGGATCACCTATCTGCGACTGCCCGGCGGCCCCGGCGTGCGCTGGGACGGCGGCATCGGCATCGGCAGCGCGATCGGCCTGCACTACGATCCGCTGCTCGCCAAGCTCATCGTCTGGGCGCCGACGCGCGAGGCCGCGATCGCGCGGATGCATCGGGCGCTCCTCGAGCTCACCGTGGAGGGCGTCGAGACCTCACGCGATTTCCACCTGCGCGTGATGGAAGACGCCGAATTCCGCCGCGGCGCGATCGACATCCAGTGGCTCGAGCGGCGCCTGCCGTCGTTGCTCGCGGTCGCGCCGCCCGCCGGCGGCGTTGTCTCTGCCGCGATCGCTGGCGCATTGCTCGCCGAAGAGGAGCGCACGCACCGTCTGCTGCCGTCGAACGGTTCCGGGTCTGGGTCGGCTGCGTCGGCGTCCGACCCCTGGCGACTCGCCGCCCTTCGGGAGGGCCTCCGCGAATGACCGGTCCCCCGCGCCGCATCTCGCCGCCGCCGGCCGGCGGCGGCCGAGCTCCGAAACCGGCCATGGTCACAATCACCAGTATCGCCGCCGGCGGCGACGGCGTCGCCCGCGTCGGCAACCTCGTGGTCTTCATCCCGCGCACGGCTCCTCACGACGTCGTCGAGATCGACTTCGTGGGTGCGGGACGGCTGGCGCGCGGCACGTTGCGCGCGATCCGCACACCGTCGCCACAGCGCGTCGCCCCCGCCTGCATCCACTATAACCGGGACGCCTGCGGCGGATGCCAGCTGCAACACATGTCGTACGATGCCCAGCGCACGGCGAAGGCGCGTATCGTCGCCGACGCGCTGCTCCGCATCGGCCATCGCGAGGTGGCGGTGCCGGAGGTGCGCGCGAGTCCGAGCCAGTGGCGCTATCGCCGGAAGCTCACGCTCGCGTTGCGACGCCGTGGCGCCGAGTGGTACGCCGGGCTTCACCCGCACGATGTGCCCGCGCGCGTCTTCGAGCTCACCGAGTGCCGGATCACCGATGAGCGCGTGCTGGCGGCGTGGCGCGACGTGATGGCCGCGGCCGCCGAGCTCCCGGAGGCGACAGAATTGCGCGGCGCCGTGCGCGTGGACGACAGCGGCGCGTCCTTTACGCTCGAGGGGGGCAAGGCCTGGCCGCGCGCCGAGGCCTTCTTCGCGCGGACGCCGACCTTCGGCTCCCTCTGGTGGACGCCGGAGGGCGGCGTGCGCCGGCGTCTCGCCGAGCGCGGCGGCGGCGAGAACGCGCCGGGCGCGTCCTTCGTGCAGGTGAACGTGGCGGTGGCCGAGGAGCTCCAGAGCTACGTGCTGCGAAAGGCGATGTCGCACCTGCCGCGCACGATCGTCGATGCGTACGCCGGCACCGGCGCCCTCGCGCTGGCCGCCGCGCTGCGGAAGGTGCGCGTCACGGCGGTGGAGCTCGATGAGGACGCGGTCGCCTGGTGCGCCGCGCGACTTCCCGCTGATTCGCGAGCGATCGCCGCGACGGTGGAAGACGTACTGTCTCGCGTGCTCCCCGCCGACGTCGTCGTGCTGAATCCGCCGCGCGCGGGGGTGGACGCCAAGGTGACCACCCTGCTCGCCGGCGCGGCGCCGACGACAAAGGCGATCGTCTACGTGAGCTGCGATCCGGCCACGCTCGCGCGCGACCTCACCCGGCTTCCGGCCTGGCGGATCGCGTCGCTCACCTGCTTCGACATGTTCCCCCAGACGGCGCACGTGGAGACCGTCTGCGAGCTCGTCCCGGGTGCGCCGTGAAGTACATCGTGGATGTGCGCGGCCGGCGCGTGACGGTGGACGTGCAGCCCGGCGCGGTGCGCGTGGAGGAGCGGACCGTGACCGCCGCGCTCCGTTCGGTCGAGGGGACGCCGATCCGTTTGGTGACCCTCGGCGACGAAGTACGGCGCGTGGTCGTGCGGCGGCGGAGCGGTCGCGGCGCCTACACGCTCTGGATCGATGGATTCACCTATGACGTGGAAGCGCTCGACGAGCGCACGCGCACCATTCGCGATCTGACCGCGGCGAGAGCCGGGCCGACCGGTCCGGCGCCGCTCGTCGCGCCAATGCCCGGCTTGATCGTACGCGTGGAGGTGAAGCCCGGAGACGTCGTGACCGCGGGACAGGGGCTGATTGTGATGGAGGCGATGAAAATGGAGAACGAGCTCCGCGCTGCCGGCGCTGGCACGGTGAGAACGATTCGAGTCGCGGCCGGCGATGCGGTGGAGAAGGGCTCGGTACTCGTGGAGCTGGTGTGAGCCGCGCTAAGTAGATCCCAAGCCGCACCCACCTCCGCCCCAGCTCTGGCCCCGAGTAGCAGCTCGGCCTCGGCCTCGGCGCCAAGCCTGCGATAGCTCGCCCCCTCGTGCATGCTTTCGATGGCGCCGCGCCGGGAAACGGGTGCAGTCGTTCGGGAGGCCCGCTTGCGTCACCCGGCCCAGGAGTCTCACCTTATGTCCATGCCCGCGGCGCATCTGCCTATCACCAGCATCGAAGAACTCCTCGCCCTGCCCGACGACGGGCTGCGACACGAGCTGCTCGACGGGGTGCACGTCTTGACCCCGGCGCCCCTCTTGCTGCACCAGCGCGCCGTGACAAGCCTCTTGGCGCACTTCTTGTCGGCACTTGCCGGACGCGACGCCGCCGAGGCCTTCACCTCGCCGGCTGACGTGGTGCTTGGTCCCAGGACGCTCGTGCAGCCGGATGTGTTCCTGGTTCGTCGCACCCCCGGACAACGGCTCGAGCGCTGGGCCGACGTCGGCGTTCCTCTCCTCGCCATCGAGATCCTCTCTCCAACGACGGCCCCACGGGATCGCGGTGCCAAGCGCCGGATCTATCAGCGCGCGGGCGTGTTCGAGTACTGGATCGTGGACCTGGACGCCCGGATCATCGAGCGGTGGCGCCCGGAAGATTCCCGTCCGGACGTGGTGGATGAGTGGCTCGAGTGGAGTTTGGCAGGCGGCGTTGTGGGGCGCCTGGATGTTCGACGTTTTTTCGCTGCGGTGTGGGAGGACACTGGATCGGGGCGCACCGGCCTCGATTAGGACGCGCCTTGGCCCAGCCGCGCTAATACCCTTCCGCGTGCACTCACTGCGGCTGGAAGCGGCGCCGTTGACAGTCCCTAACTCGTTGAATATCTTACAAGTCTGTCAAAAAATCAGACTTGGTATTTCGAACGCCCGTCCCAATTCAATGAAGACCTTTTCCGCCACGCCGAAGGACATCACCGCGACCTGGTTCCTGCTCGATGCCGAGGATCTAGTGCTCGGGCGACTCGCCACCGAGGTCGCGCGCATCATTCGCGGCAAGCATAAGCCGATCTTCACGCCGCACATGGATACCGGCGATCACGTCATCGTGATCAACGCCTCCAAGGTGCGCGTCACCGGCCGCAAGGCCGAGCAGAAGCGCTACTTCCGACACACCGGCTACATGGGGCACGAGCGCTTCACGCCATACGCCACGATGCTCGAGAAGCACCCCGAGCGCGTGGTCGAGAAGGCGGTGTTCGGCATGCTCCCCAAGACCGCGCTCGGGCGCCAGAAGCTGCGCCTCAAGCTCAAGGTCTACCCCGGCGCAGAGCATCCGCACGCGGCACAACAGCCGAAGGTCCTGAAACTGAATCTTAAGTCGAGCGAGAACGAGTGATGGCGGACACGGTGAACGAGGTCATGCACGCGATCGGCCGACGGAAGGAAAGTGTTTGCCGCCTCTATCTGCGGCCGGGCTCCGGCAAGTGGGACGTGAACGGCCGCACGCTCGGCGACTACTTCCCCCGCCCGACGCTCGTCTCGTCCATCCAGCAACCGTTCACGGTCACCGATAATCTCGGCCGGTACGACGTGAAGGCGACGATCGAAGGGGGCGGGCTCAGCGGGCAGGCCGGCGCGCTCCGGCTCGCCGCCGCGCGCGCGCTCGTGAAGCTCGACGAGGGGCACCGGCGCAAGCTGCGCGACCTCGGACTCCTGACGCGCGATGCGCGCGCCGTGGAGCGCAAGAAGCCGGGCCGTCCGAAGGCCCGGAAGCGGTTCCAGTTCAGCAAGCGGTAGCCAAGACCAGTTCTCCCGCGCGCGCGGCCGGCCGTTGGGCGGTGCACGCGGATCTCACACGCTCCCCGAGTTGCAGTGGGGGTGCCGGGATCTTAAAAAACTCCGGTCCACTGCGGCGCTGACGGAAGCGGCGGACTCAACCAGGAAGGACGAACGCACGGATGACCCAGCCTACCCTCGAGCAATTGCTTGCCGCCGGGGTCCACTTCGGGCACCAGACCCGCCGATGGAACCCCAAGATGCGCCGGTTCATCTTCGCCGAGCGCAACGGCATCCACATCATCGACCTCCAAAAAACGCTGCGGCAGATCGATCTCGCGCAGAAAATGGCGCGCGATACGGTGCTCCGCGGCGACAACATCCTCTTCGTCTGCACGAAGAAGCAGCTGAAGGGGATCGTCCAGGCCGAGGCCGAGCGCTGCGGCGCGATGTTCGTCACCGAGCGCTGGCTCGGTGGGCTGCTCACCAACTTCCAGACGGTGAAGAAGCAGCTCAAGCGCCTCAAGGAGCTCGCGCTCGAGAAGGAAGATGGGGGGGAGCTCCAGAACTACACGAAGAAAGAGCAGCTCATGCGGAGCCGCGAGTTGGAGAAGCTGAACAAGTACCTCTCGGGCATCAAGAACATGGGCCGCCTCCCCGGCCTGCTCGTGGTAATCGACTCGCGCAAGGAGAAGATCGCGGTCACGGAGGCGAACAAGCTCGGCATTCCGATCGTCGCGATCGTGGACACCAATGCGGATCCCGCCCTGATCACGGTGCCGATCGCCGGGAATGACGACGCGATCCGCTCGGTGGAGCTGATCACGCAGACGTTGGCCAGCGCGATCGGCGACGCGCGGCGCGAGGCGCCGAAGCGCGAAGAGGTGGCAGACGAGGAAGGGATGACCACGTATAGCTCCGACCGCGGCAGCGAGCCGGCGGTCGACGGCGATCGCAAGCGCCGCCGTCGCACGCGCCGCCGCCGGGCGAAGCCCGAGGCGATCGCGGCGCGGCTGAAGGTGGGAGAGCCGGGTGACGTGGCGGCCGAGCCGACCGAGCCGACCGAGCCGACCGAGCCGGCCGACGCCGCGGCGGCGGAGGACGGGGCCGAGTAGACGCGGCCCCACCCGGGGGACTCGTGCCGGGCCGCTGTTCGAAGTAAACTGTCTACGCCGCCGGCTTCCCCGGCGGCGTTCTCATGCGAGACC
>JAYUMO010000119.1:0-2406 GCA_043762555.1 Gemmatimonadaceae bacterium
TGGCCCAGATCATCGAGGAGATGAAGTGATGGTTCTGCCTTCGCCCACCGACACGCGCGCCACCTTCCGCATCTGGCGCGGCGACGCACAGCACGCCGCCTTCGTGGACTACGACACCGCCGTCACCGAGGGAATGGTGGTGCTCGACGCCGTGCACCAGATCCAGGCCGAACGCGCGAACGACCTCGCCGTGCGCTGGAACTGCAAGGCGGGCAAGTGCGGCTCCTGCTCCGCGGAAGTGAACGGCCACCCGACGTTGATGTGCATGGCGCGGCTCGGCGATCTGGACCTCAGCAAGCCGGTGACGATCGAGCCGATGCGCGCCTTCCCCCTGCTGCGCGACCTGGTGACCGACGTCTCGTGGAACTACCGGGTGAAGACGACGATCAAACCCTTCACGCCGCGCGCGCCGGACGCCCCCGACGGCACTTGGCGCATGGCCCAGTCGGACGTGGACCGGGTGCAGGAGTTCCGGAAGTGCATCGAGTGCTTCCTCTGTCAGGACGTCTGCCACGTGATCCGCGAGCACGGGAAGCAGGAGGAATTCATCGGCCCGCGCTTTTTCGTGTACGCGGCGGCGCTCGAGATGCATCCCCTCGATGTGGCGGACCGGGTGCCCGAGCTCCGCGGCGAGCACGGCATCGGCTACTGCAACATTACGAAGTGCTGCACCGCCGTGTGCCCCGAGCACATCACGATCACCGACAACGCGATCATCCCGCTCAAGGAGAGGGTGGTGGATGAGTACTTCGACCCGATCGGCGGGCTGGTGAAGATCTTCAGCCGGAAGAAGCCTGGGGCCACGCCGCCGGATCCTCGAGCGCCAGAAGCATCACGTGCGGCGGACCATTGAGCGGGAATACGAGCCGAAGTTCGAATAGCACGGCGGTCGCCGCCGCGCTCCTGTTCGCCCTCTCGACATCGTCGCTGGTGGCGGCCCAGGAGCTCGAGCCCCGCTCGTACTCCGCGTCGCCGGTGGGCGCGAATTTCATCGTCGCGGCCTACGGCAATTCCAGCGGCAGTGTGCTGCTCGACCCGTCGATCCCGGTCACCAACGTGCACGCCGACGTCAATTCGCTCTCGGTCGGCTACGGGCACACCTTCGCCCTCTGGGGCGTGCAGGCGCTCGTCACCGGAGCGGTCCCCTACGTGTGGGGGAAGGCCACCCTCCAGGCGCAGAGCGTCGACACGAGCTTCACGCGCTCGGGGTTCGGCGACCTTCGAGCGAAGATCTCAGTGAATTTCGTCGGCAGCCCGGCCCTCACGCCACGCGAGTTCGCCACCTGACCGGCGAGGCCGCTGCTCGTGGGGGCGAGCCTGGTCGTGACCGCACCCACGGGGCTGTACTACGTGGACAAGCCGGTCAATATCGGCGCCAACCGATGGGCGTTCAAGCCGGAGGTGGGCGTCTCGTACAACTCGAAGAAGCGGCTCTATCTCGATTTCTACGCCGGCGTGTGGCTGTTCACCGCGAACACGAGCTTCTTGACCGACACCACCACGCGCACGCAGGATCCACTCACGAGCCTGCAGCTGCATGCGAGCTACACCATCGCCACGCGCTTCTGGGCGGCAATCGACGGCACCTGGTACAGCGGTGGGGCGATGCAGGTCGATGGCGCTCCCTCCGCCTCGCGGCAGGAGAATTCGCGAGTCGGCGCGCTCCTGTCGTACGGCTTCACGTCGTCTCAGTCGCTGAAGCTCAGTTGGAGCTTCGGCGCCTCCGCGCGCGTGGGACAGGATTTCACCACGATCGGGCTCGCGTACCAATACCTCTGGTTCTGACGCGGAGCGCGCGCCGCCTCCGGTTCGTTCCGCAGCGCCATGCCCCCGCGAAAAAAATCACGCAGGCGGAGCGCGTGCGCCGGCGAGCGGCCACCGCCCGGCGAGTCCGCGCGCGCCAAGCATCGCGCCCACCCAGGCAACGCTCCCGACCAGGAGGCCGAAGAGCGCGCTCGTGACCGTGATGCTCACGGCCGCTACCCACCAAAGCAGCACGGGGGACTTTTCCAATTGCTTCGCCATCTCCCGCGACGCGCGCACGCGCTCCTCCCCGCCCGCGATGCGCTCGAGCCAGGGGGGCAGGGGCACGGGCGTGGTGTCGCGCGCGGTGCGTAAGCTGTCGCGCAGTCTCCCGATCGTTCCCGGCGGCGCCTTCGACAGCGCGAACGCCATCATCGCGGTGAGCGTCACGGCGGCGGCGGCCATCGCGCCCAGCCAGCTCATGCGGCGGGTCGCGCGGCCGCGGCGCGCGCGCTGCACCCGGATCGCGATCGCCATGCCCACGAGAGCGCCGAGCGTGAGCCAGATCGTGATGCTCCCGATGAGGAGGAGGATCACGGCCCCCGCGATCGCTGAGAAGACGCGCACCGGCGTCGAGGCCGGCGGGGGCGCCACGGCGTCGCT
>JAYUMO010000120.1:0-7832 GCA_043762555.1 Gemmatimonadaceae bacterium
GATACAGCACCCCGGCCGCCACCGGGATCCCGATCACGTTGTAGACGAACGCCCAGAAGAGATTCTGGCGCGTGATCCGCATCGTGCGCCGCGACAGCGCGATTGCCTGCGCGACGCCCCGCAGGTCGGCGCGCATGAGCGTGAGATCGCTCGCCTCCACCGCGACGTCGGTGCCGGATCCGATCGCGATCCCGACGTCCGCTTGCGCGAGCGCCGGCGCATCGTTGATGCCGTCGCCCACCATCGCGACCACGCGCCCCGCCCCCTGCAGCCGCGCCACCTCGGCGGCCTTCCCCTCCGGCAGCACGCCGGCGACGACGTGCTCGATCCCCGCCTCACGCGCGATCGCGCGCGCCGTGCGCTCCGTGTCGCCGGTGAGCATCACGACGTCGAGGCCGAGAGCGCGCATCATCGCCACCCCCTCCCGCGAGGTGGGGCGGATCGTGTCGGCCACGGCGATCACGCCGGCGGCACGGCCGCCGACGGCCACGAACAGCACTGTCTTCCCCTCGGCCGTGAAGCGCTCCGCCGCTCCCTCGAGCGCCGTGGCGTCGATCCCCTGATCGCGCACCAGCTGCGCGTTCCCGGCGAGCACCTCGGTCCCCCCCACTCGCGCGCGCGCGCCGAGCCCGGCGTGCGCTTCGAAGCGCTCCGCATCCACGAGGGCGAGCGACCGCGCGCGCGCATAGCGCACCACCGCGTCGGCCAGCGGATGCTCCGACGATCGCTCCAGCGACGCCACGAGAGTGAGCAGCGCATCCCGGTCCGGCACTGGGCCGCCGGGCGCGATCTCCACGTCGGTCACCACCGGCTTCCCCTCGGTGATCGTTCCGGTCTTGTCGAGCACCACCGTGGTGATCTCGTGCGCCCGCTGCAGCGCCTCGCCCCCCTTGATCAGGATGCCGAGCTGCGCGCCCTTGCCAGTGGCCACCATCACGGCCGTCGGCACGGCCAGCCCCATCGCGCAGGGGCACGCGATGATGAGCACCGCCACCGCCGCCGCGAAGGCCCGCACGAAGGGCGCCCCGGGGGACGCGAGGTACCAGATGGCGAAGGTCGCGATCGCGATCGAGATCACCACCGGCACGAAGACCGCGCTCACGCGGTCCGCGAGCCGCTGGATCGGCGCCTTCGAGCCCTGCGCCTCCCGCATCATCCGGACGATGCGCGCGAGCACGCTCAGCTCGCCGACGGTGGTCGCCTCCAGCCGGAAGGAACCGCTGCCGTTCATCGTCCCGCCGATCACGGCCATCCCGGCGGTCTTCTCCACCGGGAGCGACTCGCCGGTGACCATCGACTCATCCACCGCGCTCGCGCCCGCGAGCACGCGCCCATCCACCGGCACCCGTTCCCCGGGGCGCACGATCACCACGTCGCCGGCGCGCACGTCGCCGATCGGAATGTCGCGCTCCGCGCCGTCACGCACCACGCGCGCCGTGCGCGGTTGCAGTCGCACGAGGGCGCGCAGAGCCCGCGTCGTCTCCCCCTTTGCCCGCGCGTCGAGCATGTTGCCGACAAGCACGAGCGCGATGATGATCGCCACCGGCTCGTAGTAGAGATCGGGCATCACGCCGCGCGCGAGGAAGAACCCGGGCGCCACGGTGACCGCCACCGAATAGAGGAAGGCCGCGCCCGTGCCGACGGCGATGAGCGTGTTCATGTCCGCCGCGCGGTGCCGGAAGGCGGCCCACGCGCGCCGGTAGAAATGACGCCCCGCCCAGCCGACCACCACGCTCGTGAGCGCGAGCAGCGCCCATGGGAGCGCCGGCCACGCCGCGGCGTGCATCGAGAGGAGCATGCCGGCGGCTCCGATCACGCCGCTCACCGTCGCCTTGGCCTTGAGCGACGCGAGCTCGCGCGCCCGCTCGCGCTCCTGCGCCTCCTGTTCGTCGAACGCGGTCCGCTCCGGCGTCGGCAGCTCGGCGCCGTAGCCCGAGCCGCGGATCGCCTCCACGAAGCGCGCCGGCCCGGCGACGGCGGGGTCGAACACCACCGTCGCGGTGTTGAGCACCAGATTCACGGTCGCATCGCTCACGCCGGGCACGCGCTGGAGGGTGCGTTGGACGCGCGCTTGGCAGGCGGCGCAGGTCATGCCGGTGACGGGGAGGACGGCAACGGCGGGTCTCGGCACTCGGCGCTCGGCACTCGGCGGAACTGCACCTGCGGGCACAGCAGACGTGGGGGCGAAGAAATACCACAGCACGGCGGCGATCGCGCCGGCGGCGAAGAGAATAACCAAGGCCGTCACGCGGGGATCGGGTGGGCGGTGTAGCCCTCGGCGGAGAGGGCGGCGAGGATCTGCGGCACGGTGGCGGCGGCGGGGTCGAAGGCGAGCTTGGCGCGGCCGATGGTGACCGTTTCCACGCGGACGCCGGGGACGCGGCCGAGGGCGCCGCGCACGGCGTTCAGGCAGTGGCCGCAGCTCATGCCGTCGATGGTGAGGTCGAGCGGGGACACGGGGACCTCCGGGAAAGGACGCCCCGGGAAGATATATACCCCCTGGGGGTATGGCAAGAGGGGGTCCCCGCGGCGGCGGCCCGCTCGAGTCTCGCCCAGCGAGCTCGCTATCCCACCCCGAGCAGCTGTCGCGCGATCGAGAAGTAGATCACGATCCCCGCGACGTCCACGAACGACGCGACGAAGGGGGAGCTGGCGATCGCTGGGTCGACGCCCAGTCGTGTGAACAGCAACGGGAGCATCGCGCCTGCCACCGTGCCGGTCATGACCACGGCGAGGAGCGTGAGGGCGACGACGGTCGCGACATCGTACCCGTTCCCCCACATCAGCGCCCGCACGAACCCGATCGCGCCCAGGAACGCGCCGAGCGCGAGTCCCTGTCCGATCTCCCGGAGCAGCACACGCATCACGTCGTGCAGCTCCACGTCGCGCACCGCGAGCGCCCGTGTGATCAGGGTGGCCGACTGCGAGCCCGAATTGCCCCCGGAGCTCACGATCAGCGGCACGAAGAAGACCAGCGAGATCGCCCCCGCCAGCACGTTCTGATAGTAGCGCAGCGCCGTGCCGGTGAACATCTCCTCCACGAACAGCAGGATCAGCCATCCGCCGCGCTTGCGCGCGAGCGACCAGAACGATGTCTGGAGGTACGGCACCTCGAGGGGCTGGACGGCGCCCTGCTTCTGCATGTCTTCGGTCTGCTCCTGGACGATCACGTCGATGACGTCGTCCACTGTTACCACGCCGATCAAGCGCTGCGTGTCGTCCACCACCGGCACCGCCACGATGTCGTACTTCGACACGAGCCTCGCGACCTCCTCGCGATCCATCGTTGGCGGCACGCGCACGATGTCGGTCCACGCGAGGTCCGCGATCTTCGTCCCCTCGAGCGCCGCCAGCAATTCGCGCAGCGACAGCACCCCCTTCAGCCGCCCCTGCGCATCGGTCGCATAGATGGCGTGCATCGCTTCGCGCCGCCCGGCGCGCGCGAGCGATCGCACGCGCTCCAGCGCGCGCTCCACCGTGTCGTCTTCGGAGACGGACACGAACTCCGTCGTCATGATGCCGCCCGCGGTATTCGGGTCGTACGCCAGCAGCCGCTCCGTCTCGCCACGCGCGTCGGCGCCGATCGCGGAGAGGATCTGGTCCGCACGGTCGTCGGTGAGTTCCTCGATCGTGTCCGCGCGGTCGTCCGGCGTCATCGCCGAGACGAGCGTGGCCGCCTGCGTGTTGGTCATCTCCTCGAGCAGCTCGGTGCGCAGGTCCTCGTCCAGGTATTCGAGGAGGTCCGCGGCGCGCGCGGCGGGGAGCGCGCGGAGCAGCGCGAGCACCTGCTCCTGTGGGAGCGCGCTCGCGATGTCGGCGAGGTTGGCGGGGTGCAGCTCCTCGGTCTCGGCGGCCACCACCGCCGCGCCCTGCGCGAGCATCGCCTGGAGATCGGGGGCGAGCAGCGTGGCGACGACGGGCGCGTCCTTCCGAGGTTTCGGTGGGGTCATGGGCACCGTCCTTGAGGGCGTCGAAGGGGCCGGCGCGCCGGGCGGGCCGAGCCGCGCGCAACATAACCCGGGGCTGACACCTCGACCACCCCGCGGCCGTAGGGACGGCACGTCGATTGCAACCTTTCGCCCGGGGCCGCTGTCTCATTCTTCGGGCCCCGCGTGGGGCTCGCCGCGCGCGATTCGCGCGCGCCCTTCGCCGTTTCGCGTGAGCTGCCGATGCATCTACTCTCGTCGATCATCCTCGCCGTCGCACCGCTCGCGCTCCGGGCGCAGCCGCCGCAGCCGCCGCAGACGCCGGATCCGCTCGCGCCCGTCTACGGTCCGACCCCGGTGTCCGCGGGCACCGCGACCGCCACCAGCACCGTCGCCACGCGCGCCGCGCTGCCGCCGTTGATCGATGGCCAGGATATCGATCCCATCTGGGCGACGGCGCAGCTCATCGACACCTTCCGCCAGTTCCAGCCGAAGGAGGACGGCGACCCCGCCTTCCGCACCACGGCCAAGGTCGCCTACGACGACCGCTACCTCTATGTGTTCGTCCGGATGTACGATCCGCACCCCGACAGCATCATCGCGCTGCTGAGCCGTCACGATGTGCACACGCAGTCGGACTGGATCAAAGTGATGGTGGACTCGTACCACGATAAGCGCACCGGCTACGAGATGGCGGTGAACCCCCGCGGCGTGAAGCGCGACTACTACACGTACAACGACATGGAGGAGGATCAATCCTGGGACGGCGTGTGGGACGTCGAGACGCGCATCGACTCCCTCGGCTGGACCGCCGAATTCCGGATCCCCTTCGACCAGATGCGTTTCGCGGCGAAGCCGAGCGTCACCATGGGGCTCGGTATCTGGCGCGATATCGCGCGGCTCAACGAGCGCGACAGTTGGCCGCTGTACCGCAACTCCAAGACGGGGATCTCCTCCCAACTGGGTGAGATCACCGGGATCAACGGGCTCAAGTCGCCGCGTCACGCGGAGGTCGTACCCTACGTCGTGGCCAAGAACAACTCCTTCCAGGAGTCGAGCGGCTCATACACGCGACAGCAGCAGATCGAGATCGGCGGTGATATCAAGTACGGCGTCACGAGCAACCTCACGCTCGACGGCACCATCAATCCGGACTTCGGCCAAGTGGAGTCCGACCCCGCGGTGCTCAACCTCACGAACTTTCAGACGTACCTCGCCGAGCGCCGCCCCTTCTTCGTCGAGGGGATGGGGATCTTCCGCTTCGACGTCATCTGCGGTAACGGCCCGTGCACCGGCCTCTTCTACTCGCGGCGCATCGGCAGGCAGCCGCAGTTGACCGACGGAGCGCCCGGCACGCCCACGGCGACGACGATCCTGGGGGCCGCCAAGCTCACCGGCCGCACCGGCGGCGGCCTCTCGGTGGGCGTCCTCGACGCGCTCACCGCGAAGGAGACGAATGCGAGCGACGGCAGCACCGCGGAGCCGGCCACCAATTACCTCTCGACGCAGTTCATCCAAGAGTACCGCGACGGCCGCACCAACGTCGGCGCTATGGTCACCGCGGTCAATCGCCAGCTCGACCCCACGACCTCGCCCTATCTCGCGAGCGAGGCGTACAGCGGTGGCTTCGACATCGTGAACCAGTCGGCATCGCGAGACTTTCAGATCAAGGCGTACGTGGTGGGGAGCCATGTCGCCGGATCGCCACACGCCATGGCGCTCATCCAAAGCTCCAGCATCCATTACTACCAGCGCCCGGGCAGCGGCCTCACCTACGATACCACCCGCACCGCGCTCGACGGCGATGCCGAGAAGCTCGTCATCGCGAAGTACGGCGGCGGGATCACCCGTTTCGACATCACGCTGCAGCGCACCAGCCCCGGCTTCGAGATCAACGACGTCGGCTTCCTCGACCAGGCCGGCATCCAGAGCTGGAACAACTGGTTCGGGCTCCAATTCAACCAGCCGGGCTCCTTCTACCGGCGGATGTTCCTGAATCTCAACGAAGGCAACTATTGGACGACGCAGGGTGTCTCTGGGACGTACCTCAATAACACCTATGCGAACATCAACGGCAGCGCCGAGCTCAAGAACAGTTGGTGGATCTTCAGCGGGATGTCGATCAACCGCTTCTTCGGCGTGTACGACGCCTGGTTCGCGCGCGGGGGGCCGGCCACGTACCGGCACCCCTTCACCGAGGGGTGGATCGGCTTCGACGGCGATCCGCGCATGATGGCGATCCCGCATCTCTTTTTCGACGCCTGGGACGGTGCCGGTGGGAAGTCCCACGGCTACGTGGTGAATCCCTTCGTGGACATGCACCCGTCGTCGAACCTCGGCGTGAGCGTCGGCATCAACTATCAGAACTCGACCGACTACGTCTCCTGGGTGGACAACATCGCCAACGGCCCCGATACCACCTACTACAGTTTCGCCGCGCTGCGCCGGAACACCATCAGTACCACGATCCGCGTCGATGCGGTGTTCACGCCGCGTCTTACCCTGCAGCTCTACATGCAGCCGTACATCGACGAGGGACGCTACGACAACCTTCGGCAGCTCGCGACGCCGCGGGCCACCGATTTCAACGTGCAGATGACGCCCTTCACCCCCGATACCGCGTGGTCCAGCAGCTCGCTGGGCAGCACGTGCGATCCGTGGGGTGCCTCCTGCTACAACTTCAACTACCAGCAGCTCAACCTGAACACGGTGCTTCGCTGGGAGTACCGCCCCGGATCGGCCCTCTATGTGGTGTGGACCCACGGCCGGAGCTTCTGGGAGCAGAGCCAGCAGCTGCAGGGGGTCAATCCTCAAGGCGACGTGAACAATCTCTTCACTGCGCACCCGCTCAACACGTTCCTGATCAAGGGCACTTACTGGATCAGCCTCTAGCGCGGGACACCTGGGGCCGCGCGAAGGGCGATCACGAAGGAGCGGCTGCACTGGCCGCTCCTTCGTGCATCCGGACCGCAAGGCTCGACGGCGCTGCGCCCTTCGCTCGGAACGCCACGTTGACGCGCTTCGCGCGCGGGATGAAGTTTCGATCTCGGCGCGTTCGTTACCCTCACTCCGGCACGCATGTCACGCATCGCCTTTCTCGGGCTTGGCGCGATCGGGACGCCGATGGCCCGCCATCTCGCGGCGCCGCCGTACGAGCTCGCGGTCTGGAATCGCACGCGGGAGAAGGCGGCCGCCTTCGCCGCCGCGGCCGCCGGCGCGAAGGTGCGCGTGGCCGCTTCGCCGCGCGACGCGGCGCACGGCGCGCCGGTCGTCCTCACCTGTCTGCCCACCTCGCAGGATATCGAATCGATCCTCGATGGCCCGGAGGGACTCCTCGAGGGCCTCGAGAAGGGCGCGGTGTTGGTCGATTGCACCTCGGGAGATCCCGCCACGTCGCGGCGGATCGCGGCCCGGCTGGCCGCGCGCGGCGTGGACTTCGTCGACGCGCCGGTGAGCGGCGGCGTCGCCGGCGCCGAGAAGGGCACGCTCACCGTGATGGTCGGCGGCGATGCGCGCGTCTTCGAGCGCGTGCGGCCGGTGCTCGACGCGTTCGGTGAGAAGCTCGTCCACTGCGGCGCGGTGGGCACCGGGGATGCGCTCAAAGCCGTGAATAACGCGCTCCTCGCCGTGCACATCTGGTCCACCGCCGAAGGGCTCGCGGCACTCCTGAAGGCGGGAGTGAAGCCGGTCGTCGCGCTGGACGTGATCAACGCGTCGAGCGGCCGCAGCAACACGTCGCAGAATCTCTTCCCGGAGCGCGTGCTCTCGCGCGCCTTCCCCCGCACCTTCCGCCTCGCGCTCCTCGACAAGGATGTGGGGATCGCGGCCGCCGTCGCGCGCGAGCAGCGCGTGCCCTCGCCGCTGCTGCATCTCACGAGCGAGCTCTTCCGCGCCGCGCACAACGCG
>JAYUMO010000121.1:0-1972 GCA_043762555.1 Gemmatimonadaceae bacterium
GCGTGGCGCGACGGACTCGCCGCCAACAAGTTCAACCCATGGGGGAAGCGCTGCGGCGAGATGTTGAAGCACGTCGACGAGGGTGGGGCCCCCTCGCGCTCCTCCTGATCCTGCTGGGCCTCGGCGCACGCACGGCGTGCGCCCAGGCGCTTCACCAGCTGGCGTCGGGGCGACTCCGCGTCATCGCCGCTCCCTCGGATCTCCCGCTCGCGCGCACGCTGCTCGATAGCGCCCGCGAGCGCGACAGCTTCCCCGGGCTGCCGCGCCCCCGCGACACCGTGCAGATCGCCGTGGCGCCCGACGCGCGCCGGTTCCGCGAGTGGGCCGGCCGCGGCGCGCCGGAATGGGGCGCGGCGATCGCGGTGCCCGCCGAGCGGCGCATCGTCATGCAAGGGAGCTGGGCCGGCTCCGACGCCGGCGATCCGGTACCCGTGTTGCGCCACGAGCTCGCGCACCTCGCGCTGCACGAGGCGATGGGGGACCTGCCGCCGCGATGGTTCGACGAAGGGTATGCCAGCTGGTGCGCGCGCGAGTGGATGCGCGATGAAGTGCTCGCCGCCAGCGTGGGGTTGGTGCTCGGCGGCGTCCCCCCGCTCGATTCCCTGGACCGGGGATTCCAGGGCGGCGCCGTGCGCGCCGGCACCGCGTACGCGCTGTCCTATCGCGCGGTGGCCGACCTCGCCGCGCTCGACAGCGTGCGCGGGCTCACGCTCTTCTTCGAGCGCTGGCGCGCCACCGGCTCGATGGACCGCGCGATGCGCGAGGCGTTCGGACTCACGCAGGCGGGGTTCGAATCGGCGTGGCGCGGCCGCACGATGCGGCGCTACGGCGCGCTCGCGCTGCTCGCCAATCTCACCGCGCTGTTCGGGATCCTCGGGCTGCTGCTCCTCCCGCTCTCCGTGTCGCGGCGGCGTCGCGACCGGCGGCGTCTCGACGCGATGCGCGCCGCCGAAGCGGCCGCCGAACGCGCGGCCCGCGCGAGCGCCATCGCGGCGCTGATGGCGCTCGCCGGGAACGACTCGGACCCGCCACCCGACGTCGCGCCCGACCTCCCACCGGACGGAGGCGCGGCGCCGCCGGAGTCGTCCTAACTGCGCGTCCGGTCGTTGCTTGACACGCTTCGCGGGGCGGCCTATCGTACTACACTTATGCAGAAATCGGAATCAGCACCTCGCGTCAAGGCCGCGGTCTGGTGGACGCTCGCGGCGCTCGCGCTCGCCGGTGGCTACGCGGACCTCGTCCGCGGCGGCGACACGATCGCGCCCGTGCTCCTCGTGCTCGGCTACTGCGTGCTGATCCCGGTCGCGATCCTCACGTAATCCCCCGTCGTCACCCGCGGCCCGTTGGTCGTCGCGCCATGCGCGGCGCCGGGGGCCGCTCTTCGGGACCGCTTGGGGCGAATAGCTCAGCTGGTTAGAGCGCCTGCCTTACACGCAGGATGTCGGGGGTTCGAGTCCCTCTTCGCCCATCGGCACTCGGCGGGATCCGTCCCGTCCCGCAAGGGGTTAGTTTTGGCAGTTCACCGATCCGGAGGTCGTCGAACGTGAAGGCAAAGATCCGTACCGCCGCGTCGCTGGTCGGCGCGCTCTCGCTCGCCGCGGCGCTCGTGCAGCCCGCCGCCCTGCCGGCGCAGAAGGCCGGCGAAGATGTGCCCCGCCTCATGGTGCTGCCCTTCCGCGGCAGCGAGAAGGGGCTCGGCCCGCAGGCCTCCGAAGCGGTCCGCCAGCGCATCGCGTCCGACGTCTCGGCGCGGACGCTCGCGGTGATCGCGAAGGCCACGGTCTGCGGCAACCTCGAGGCGTCCGGCTTCAGCTGCGACAGCGTTCCCGATCTGCTCACCGCGCGGCTGCTCGCGAATTCGCTGCGCACCGAAGAGTACCTCGAGGGGAGCATCACGAAGACCGGCAACGCGCTCCGGCTCGAGACGCGGATCTACGTTACGGGCTTCATCGACATGTCGCAGCCGCTCCCG
>JAYUMO010000122.1:0-3812 GCA_043762555.1 Gemmatimonadaceae bacterium
GTCGCGCGCCAGGAGGAGCAGCTCCGGAAGTTGCGCGAGGACCGGCCGTCCGCTCCGGGCGCCGAACCCCCCGCGAGCCAGCCCATCGCCGACCAGCCCCCCGCCGAGCAGACCGCCCCGCACTAGACGCCGCGGACCGGAGACGGGGTGAGCCCGTACGAACGCGGGCGCGGAGAGTGGATCCTCCGCGCCCGCGTTCTGTTCCGTGCGCCGCCGGAGAGATCAGGGCTTCTCGTAGTCCGGCGGCAGTGTCTTGTAGCGTTGCGTGAGCAGGTCCTTCCGCGACGGCGCCGTGTACTCCACGCCGCGCACCAGCACGTGCTCCGCGCGCGTGGCGAATTCGAACGGATCGCCGTCCCACACCACGATGTTCGCCTCGAGCCCGACGCGTAGCGAGCCCACCCGGTCGGCCACGCCGAACAGCTCGGCGGGCCCGAGCGTGATCGCACGGAGTGCCTCGTCCCACTTCATCCCGTACCCCACGGCGTTGCCGGCTTCGAAGCGGACGTTCCGGATATTGAAGGCGTCCTCATCGCCGCCGCCGGCGTTGCCGACGATGATCACCGTGACCCCAGCCTTCCGCAGCAACGCCGCGTTCTCCTGCCGCGCGCCGAGCGACGTGAAGGATCTCGGAATGTTGTTCATCGCGCCTGTCATCACCGGCACCTTCGCCGCCGCGATCTCGGACGCCACCATCCACGCCTCGGCGCCGCCGTAGATCACCACCTTGAGCTTGTAGTCGGCGGCGAGCTTCAGCGCTGCCACGATGTCATTCGCCGCGTCGACGTTGAGCACCAGCGGGATCTTCCCCGTCACGACCGGGATCATGGCTTCCATGTCGACCCGCCGGAACGCGAACGGCCGCATGCGCGCGGCGTTGTAGGCCAGGCGGTTGGCCATGAACGATCTCGTGTCTTCGATCAGCTCGCGCATCTTGCCCATCAGCTCGCCGCGCGCGCCGACGCCCGCATCGCGATCCGCCTCGAACTGGCCGGCCATGCCGATCGGCGCCTTGAGGAGCACGTCGCTCAGCGTGCCGGAGCCGAGATCGAGCATTGCGCCCTGACCGGCGAGGAGATTCCCGCTCGGCCAGATGGCCACCGTCGTGATGCCGAACTCGCGCCCCGCCGGGATGAGCACGTTCGCGGGATTGTACGCGAGCCACGGCTGGAAGGACGCGGACACCTGATCCTTCCCATCGGCCGAGGTCTCGTTGGAACCGCCGCTGAAGCCGACATCCAATAACCCGATGTCGGTGCCCGCGTTGATCAACCCGGGGGTCACCCACTTGCCGCGCGCATCGATCTTCCGAGCGTCCGCCGGCACCGCCACATGCTTGCCAACGGCGGTGATCTTGCCGTTCTGGATCAGGACGGTGCCGCCCCTGATCGTCGGGCCGCTCACGGGCACGACCGTGCCGCCCGTGATGGCGATCGTCTGCGCGCGGGGCGCGACCACGGCGGCCGCGAGCGTGAGGGCCAGGAGCCCAGTGCGTGAGACGCGCATTAGTTGCTCCCTCCCATGGCCGGCACGAAGCCGAGTTCGAAGTCCGTCCGCCACCGTGCGGCGGGATCCTCGCGATCGAAGAGCATCGCGCCGTCGATCCACACCTTCTCGGCGTGCGTATAGATGCTGAATGGATCGCCCGACCAGAGCACGACGTCGGCGTTCTTGCCGACCTCGATCGAGCCGATCTTGTCGTCGAGGCCCAGCGCCCACGCGGGATTGATCGTCACCCACTTCACAACCTGGTCCTCGGAGAGGTCGAAGCCGATCGCGCGCCCTGCCGCCATCCCCTTCGCCGCTTCCTGACTCAGGCGCTGAGAGCCCGACGCGTCATCCGAGTGCACGATGCTGCGCCCGCCGGCGTGATCGAGCAGCGCGAGGTTGGCATCGATGCCATCCAGCGCTTCCATCTTGAAGCCGCCCCAATCCGCCCAGAGCGAGCCCGCGATCCCTTCCTTCGCGAGGATGTCGGCGATCTTGTACGCCTCCACACCATGGTGGAAGGAGCGGATCTTGTAGCCGAACTCGTGCGAGATGTCGATCATTTGCACCATCTCGTCCGCGCGATAGCAGTGATTGTGCACGAGGATGTTGCCGCGGAGCACTTCCGCGAGCGTCTCCATGCCGAGATCGCGCTTTGGCGGATCGCTCTTGGTCGGATCGGCGTTGTACTTGTCCCAAGAGCGCCGGTAGGCTTCCGCCTCGATCCACTGCTCACGATAGCCCGCCACGTTCCCCATCCGGGTGGAGGGGCCGCCGCGGCTGCCGTACACTCGCTTCGGATTCTCGCCGCACGCCATCTTGAGGCCGTACTTTGCGCCGGGGAACTTCATCCCCTGCACGGTGCGCGACGGCACCACCTTGAGCACCACACTCCGGCCACCGATCAGGTTCGCCGAGCCGGGGAGCACCTGCAGCGTGGTCACGCCGCCCGCGAGATCGCGCGGGAACTGCGGGTCTTGCGGCCACACCGAGTGCTCGGCCCAGACGTACGGCGTCGAAGGCCGCGTCGCCTCGTTGCCGTCGCTGTTCGCCTCGGTGCCGGGCGCGGGATACACGCCGAGGTGCGAGTGCGTGTCGATGATCCCCGGCGTGATGAACTTGCCGCTGCCGTTGATGACGACGGCATCCGCCGGTGCGGCGACGTCCATGCCGACGGCGACGATCTTGCCGTCCTTCAGGAGCACGGAGCCACCCACCAGGCGCGGACCGGCCGCGGTGAGGATCGTGGCGCCCTTGATCAAGGTGGTCTTCGACGGGAAGGGCTTGTACGTACTGGGGAAGGGGTCCGCGTTGGGCACGGAGACGGCACCGGGCCCGGGCGGCACTTTTTTCGCAGTGTCACTCGCGGGCGGCGCGGTCTTTGGCGCTTGCGCCAGGGCCGCGCCGGCGAACGCGAGGGTGAGTGCGACGGCGAACGGACGCATCGCTTGAATGACCTCCGGAAGGGATGGTGACCTGGGGGAGACGCGAAACTACGAGCGGGCGCGGCGGCTCGCCAGGGCGCGCGCCGTGGCGAAGAGCTCGAGACGCGCGGGGCGTCCAAGGTCGCATCGCCCGGCACTCACGGGAGCAGGCGCTCCGCGTTCGTCTCGAGCGCGGCGCGCTTGAGGCCCTCGGACAGCGGCAGCGCGAGGAACTGGTCCACATTCTTGCGCATGCTCTCCACCCCGGGGCTCGGCCAATCGGTGCCCCAGAGCAGCTGGCTCTCGAGCTCCGCGATCCGCGGGAAATACTCGAGCAACGAGCGCGGCGGGATGCCGGAGAGGTCGAGCATCACCTGCCGGTGCCGTCGCAGGATGAAGAACGCCTCCGGCATATAGAGCGGCCGGCCGCCGTGCGCCATGATGAGCCGCAGCGCGGGGAAGTCGATCGCCACGTCGTCGAGCTCCATCGGGTTGCCGTATTTGCTGCGGGCCCCGGGGAAGATGCTGGTGCCGGTGTGCACGAGCACCGGCAAGCCGCGCGCCTCGCACGTGCGATAGATCGTGCCGAGCGTCTCGAGCCCCTTCGTGTAGTCGTTGGCCGCGAATCCCTGGTGTGGCGGGTGCAGCTTGAGCACGCGAGTGCCCATCCCCACCAACGCCTCCACCGCCCCGCGCGCGTCGCGGGTGGTCACGGGGTCCACGCCACCGTAGGGGATGAGTCGCGCGGGGTCCGCCGCGGCATAGCGCACCGAAAATTCATTGGTCGACTCATCGAACCCCATGATGTTCGGGCTCGGGTAGTTCACCAACCCGACACGTTGGATCCCCTGCTCGTCCATCGTCCGCAGCAGGAGCTTCGGGTCGTCCATCAGCGCCATG
>JAYUMO010000123.1:0-4128 GCA_043762555.1 Gemmatimonadaceae bacterium
CGAACACAACACGACCACCTTTCTGCCGTTACCGATCGAGCTGTTCAGCGTGTTCGCGAAGAAGGGCTAGCGTGACCCCTGTTCGCTGGGCGTCAACACCCAGTGAACACAGAACAAGGGAGCGGCATCGAGTCGCCGGATCGCGCGTCAGCCCGCCACCGGCGCGGTCGAGCCCGCCAGCGCGGCGGCCACCTCGTCGAGCAGCACTTCGGGGGAGTGTGACCCCTTCTCGAGGATCCGCTGCACGCCGCCGTTCAAGCGGCGCCGGTGGTCCTCGGTCAGCTCCAGCGAGCTGATGACGATCACGGGGACGTCGCGCGCGGACGGCAGCTCGCGGAGCGCCGCCAGGAAGTCGAAGCCGTCCATCTCGGGCATCATGAGGTCGAGCAGGATCATCGACGGGAGCCGTTCGGCCACACGCGCGAGCGCCACGCGGCCATTCTCCGCCTCGACCGACGTGCATTGCTCCTGCTCCAGCATGCGCCGGAGCACCCGGCGCGCGTCCGAGTCGTCGTCCACGATCAGCACGGGCGCGGCCGCGGAACCGGCGTGGCGGCGCATCAACCGGACCAGGCGCTCGCGATCCACGGGCTTGGTCAGGTAGTCCGACGCCCCCAGCGCGAGCCCGAGCGGTCGCTCGTCGAGCACGGTGGCAACGATGACGGGGATGTCGCACAGCGACGGATCGGCCTTGAGCGCCGAGAGGACCGCCCAGCCATCCATGTCGGGCATCAATACGTCGAGGGTGATCGCGGCGGGTTTGAGCTCGCGCGCGAGCCGCAGCCCCTCGACGCCGCCGGCGGCGGCGCGCGTCCGGTAGCCGGCGCGCGCGAGATGCCGCGTGACGATCTCGCGAGACGCGGGATCATCATCGATCACGAGCACGAGCCCGCCGCTGCCACCCGATCCGGCGGGTTCCGCCGAGGCCGAGGCTGAGGCCGAGACCGGCACTTGGTCCCCCACCCGTGCCGGCAGCCGCACGGTGAACGTCGAGCCCTCGCCGAGCGCGCTCGCCACGGTGAGGTCGCCGCCCATCAACCGGCAGAACTGCCGGCTGATCGCGAGCCCGAGCCCCGTACCGCCGAACTTCTTGCTCGTGGATGATTCGGCCTGCGCGAACGCCTCGAAGAGCTTCGCCGTCTGCGCCGGCGTCATGCCGATACCCGAGTCCTTGACCTCGTAGACGATGTCGTCGCCCGCGCGGCGCGCCGTGAGCCGGATCTCGCCATGGTCGGTGAACTTGCTGGCATTGCTCAGCAGGTTGAGCAGCACCTGCCGCACCTTGGTGACGTCGGCGCGCACCATGCCGCCCGCACCGCCGATCTCGGTGACGAGCCGGTTGTGGTTCTTGTCGATGAGCGGCTGTACCGTGGTGGTGACGTCGCGCAAGACCTCCGCCACGGAGAACGTCTCGAGGAAGAGCTCCATGCGTCCCGCCTCGATCTTGGAGAGATCGAGCACGCCGTTGATGAGCGACAGGAGGTGGCGGCCCGCCGACCGGATCTTTTCCAAGTCGGGCACGTACGCGCTCGCCTTGTCACCCTCCGCCTCCGCCTGCTCCTGCAGCATCTCGCTGTAGCCGATGATCGCATTGAGCGGCGTGCGCAGCTCGTGACTCATGTTGGCCAGGAACTGACTCTTCGACGTGCTCGCGGTCTCGGCGGCGCGGCGCGCGCGCAGCAGCTCGCCCACGTCATGATACAGTGCCATCGCGCCCGCCCTCTCGCCCGCAATGATCACCGGGATCGTGAAGTGCTCCACGTCCACGAGCACGCCGTCCTTGCGCCGGCGCTGGCCTACTCCTTGCGAGAGCTGTCCCGACCGGCCGGCGGCCGTGTGCCGTTTCGCCTCGGCGCGGGTCTCGTCGGTGGTCACGAGGTCGTCGAGGTTGCGGCCCACCACCTCGGCTTGCGTGTAGCCGAAGAGCGCCTCGAACGCGGGATTGCAGGAGGTGATCGTGAAGTCGAGGTCCACCCGCGCGATCGCCACCGGGTTGTTCACCACCAGCGCCTGGAACGACTCATGAGCCGACGCGTAGAGCCGCGCGTTCTCGATCGCGATCGCGGCCTGCGGCGCGAAAAGCTGGAGGAGCCGCAGGTCCTGCTGCCCGAGCGTGCGCTCCGGATCGGAGTGGATGCTGGCAATGGCGCCGACGAGCCGGCTGCCGATCAGCAGCGGCACCGCGATCACCGAGTGCACACTGGTCCGCTCATACTTCGACGAGCGTCCCGCCCATTCCCGGTAGTTGGGGATGATCAGCGGCTCGTGCGTCTGCGACACGTACCCCATGGCGCCCTCGCCCAGGCGCATGCGCGTGCCGGTGGAGTCCATCCCCATGTTGAGGCTCGCCACGATGATCAGCTCGCGCCGCGTCTCGTCGTACGTCGCCAACTCCCCGCCCGTCATCCCGAGAAGGCCGATGGCGCGGTTCAGCACCGCCTGGAGTACCCGACTCAGCTCGAGCTCCCCCGACAGGTCGGATAGGGTGTCGAGCAGCGCCTGCTGTTCCCCGGCGCGCTTCCTCTCCGCCGTGAAGAGCCGCGCGTTCTCGATCGCGATCGCCGCCTGCGACGCGAACAGCTTGATCAACCGCAACCCCTCGTCACCGAAGGGGTGGCGCGGATCGGAGTGCACCGCGGCGATCACGCCCACCAGCCGGTTACCCATGAGCAGCGGCGCGGCGAGCACCGACTGGAAGGCGCCGATGGAGTATTTTTCCGAGCGGCCGGCCCACTCCTGATAGTGCGGGATCACGAGCGGCTCGCGGGTCTTGGCGACGCGGCCCATCGCGCCCTCCCCGCCCTTCATGCGCGTGTTGAGCGATCCCGACCCCAGGTTGTGGCTGGCGACGATCACCAGCTCATCGGTCTCCTCCTCGTAGATCGCCAGCTCGCCGCCGGTGACCCCGAGCAGTGAGACCGCGCGATGGAGCACGGCGTCGAGCACCTTCGTCAGCTCCAGCTCGCCGGAGAGCGCCGAGAGGGTCTCGAGCAGCGCCTGCTGCTCCTCGGAGCGGCGGCGCGCCTCGGTGAAGAGCCGCGCGTTCTCGATCGCGATCGCCGCCTGCGGGGCGAACATCTGCAGCAGGCGCAGGTCCTGAGGGCCGAATTTTTTTTTGCGGTCGGGATCGGAGTGCACGCTGGCGATGGCGCCGACGAGTCGCTTCCCGATGAGCAGGGGCGCCACCATCACCGCGCCGACGTCGCCCTGGCCGTACTTGTCGGACCGGCCCGACCAGGACTTGTAGTCGGGGATGATGAGTGGCTCGTGCGTCTGTCCCACGAGTCCCATCGCGCCTTCGCCCAGGCGCATGCGCAGTCCGGTGGAATCGGCGCCGAGGTTGAGGCTCGCCACCATCACCATCTCCTGCGTGTGCTCGTCGAAGATCGCGAGCTCGCCGCCCGTCACCCCCAGGAGCGTGATGGCGCGCTGGAGCACCGCCTGCAGCAGCTGGGAGAGCTCGAGGTGTCCGGACAGGTCGGCGAGCGTGTCGAGCAGCGCCTGCTGCTCCTCGGCGCGGCGGCGCTCCGAATCCAGATGGCCGCAGCGCGCGACCGCGGCCGCGACGTGCGCCGCCGCCGCCGAGAGCAGCTCCTGGTCCACCTCGTCGAACGCGGCGCCGGGCGGACGCTGCACCGTGATGATTCCGGGCGCACCGCCGTCGGCCGCGAAGGGGATGTCGAGCCGCGCCGCGTTCGCGGCGAGGTCGCCCGCCCGCACCGCCGACGTCTCGTCGCCGGGGAGGCGGACGTCGACGCCGGAGAGGCCGAAGCACTGATCCATCAGCCCGAACGCGAGACCGACGAAGATCTCCTTCCGGCTCGGCGCGGTGGCGATGCGCGTGGTGAGGCGCAGCATCGCGGATCGCTTGCTCTCGGCCGTCACGTCGGTGGGAGGTGGGATTGGGTTCGGGGGCATCATGAGGTTGCTCTCACGGTAGCCCAAGCTGCAGCCAAGGTCGAGGGTGCGATAGGGCGGCACGGGAATTGGCGTATGCCAGCCCGCCGGGCGTCGTCTTCAGCCCGCGGCGCACCTTCCTCGAGAGACTGCTCGTGAATGAGTCGGACACCGCGCACTCGGCGAGCGGTACCCTCGCGGGTTGTCCAATTCTCACGCGATGGTATCACG
>JAYUMO010000124.1:0-6237 GCA_043762555.1 Gemmatimonadaceae bacterium
GCGAGGCCCCGCCAAAGGTGGCGACGATCCAAGAAGGTGTTACCTATGTCTCCGGTCTACTGTGTTCGCCATCTTCCCGGCTGCTCATCCTGTGTCTCCACCGCGAGGTTCGACGAAATGAGCGGCCAAAACAAGATCGGCGTGATCGTCATCCATGGAATGGGCGCGCAGCAACCGCGCTTCTCTGATGCGCTCAAAGTCGAAGTGTCGAACCGCCTCGGCTCCGCCGCCGCGCGGTTCGTCTGGAGGGAGATCTACTGGGCTGACGTGCTGGAGGTCCGGGAGAGTGCGCTTTGGGAATGCATGAGAAAGGGCAAGGAGCCTGATGGATCACCGATCCCCTTGGACTGGAGGGCGATTCGCGAATTCGTCGTGCACAACTTCGGCGATGCGCTCGCCTATCACCGGGATCTCGGCCCGGCCACCATCTACGACCAGATCCAGAGGAGGATAAGCGACGGGCTGAGCGCGTTGCGCGAGGCGCTCAACGATCCCACCGCGCCGCTCATCGTGATGGCCCACTCCCTTGGGGCCCACATGATGTCCGACTATATCTGGGATCTCCAAAAGCGGAACTGGAAGGGAGCTGGCCCCGATCCGCGAGAATCGATCGCGAACCTCGCGGCGATGGTGACCTTCGGCTGCAACATCCCGCTGTTCAGCCTCGAGTTCAAAGTCGCGACGCCCATCGACCTGCCGGGCCCGGGGGTGACGAAAGCGCAGCTCAAGGCCGCCGCTCGGTGGCTGAACTTCCTCGACCGTGACGACGTCCTTGGCTGGCCGTTGCGCCCCCTCTACGAGAAGGAGCTTGGCAGGCTAGATCCGGCGCAGGAGGATACGGTCAGCAGGATCCACGATCACGAGATCAACGTGGGCGATCTCGTCACCAGTTGGAATCCGATGTGTCATTCGGCTTACTGGACGGATAACGAATTCACGAAGCCGGTGGCCGCGTACCTGCAGACCGTTCTCCGCGCGCTCGACGCCTAGGCGGATCGTGCTCGCGGGCGGCGACACGGACCGTTCCCCTCAGCGAGCCGCCGGCTGGCTCGACGGCGGCACCATGCCGAGCATGCGCATGTACGTCACGATGTTCCCATAGTGCTCGCCGTCGTGCACCGCGTTCTGCATCAGCGCCCAGAGCGCGGTGCGATCGGCGCCGAACAGGCTGTGCATCTTCGCCGCGTCGGCGTCGGACATCGCGTACGCCTTCGCGCAGTGCTCGGTACTCGCCTTGAGCGCCGCCAGCAGCGCGGCCTTCGTGGTGGTGCTCTTCTCGACGTCGGCCTCTTCACCCGTTTTCTCGCCGAGCGCGCTTCCGCAGATCAGGTCCTGCGACCCGGCGAGATGGCCGATGAGCTGGCCGAAGGTGCGCACCGTGCCGACGGGCCGGTAGGGGTAATTCGCCTCGGACATCTGCTCGGCGGCGGCGGTGATGTTCTTCATCACGCCGTCCCAGAGCTCGCGGCTGGTTGCGACGGATGAGGGCGCTGGCGACGCGGCCGGCGCCGGGAGCGACCCGGGGAGAGCGGTCGCGATGAGGGCGAGCAGGATCGAGCGGGTCATGACGAAGGCCTCCGTGCTGGGATTCGGGAGTGATGTGGTAACGTTACGTCATTCTCACCGCTCCGCCACCGTGCCGGCGAGTCGCACTCGGAGCTCGGCGCGCCAGTTGTAAACCACCTGCAGTTCCGGATCGGCGCTCGCTTTCAGGAAGAGGAGGTGGGCGCCGTCGGGCGCCACATCGTAGTTCGCGTGCGGCAGCGTGAATCCGATATAGTCGTCCTCGAAGAGCACCTCCCGCGCTGTGACGGCGAAGAGCGGATCGGTGCGGACCGTCGCCGCGATGAGCTGCCGGTTGTCCCGGTAGTAGAGCCGCCGCCCGTCGCGCGACCAGACCGGCTCCACGCCGCCGGTGGTCGACAGCTGCGTCCGCCCGCCAGGCCCGGGGAAGGGCTGCACCACCACCTGCGCCGTGCCCGATTCATCGGTCACGAACGCCACCCATCGACCATCCGGTGAGATCCGCGCCATGTCCTCGGTGAATTGCGGGGAGGCCGCGATCGGCTTGGGCGACGTGTCGCCGGCGAGCGCCCGGTAGTAGACGTCGGCTCCGGTCGTGTCCTGTTGGTAGATGATGTGGCGCCCGTCGGGGGTTATCACCCCTTCGAAGAACTGCGAGCCTTTCTTCGTGAGCAGTGGAGTCGCGGGCGCGCTGAGATCGACCGGCCGCCACCAGATGGAGGAGCGTCCTTCCTCATCCGAGCGATAGAGCACCCGCTTGCCGTCAGGCGTCCACTCCGGGCGCTCGTTCGTCGTCCCGGCGGTGGTGAGCCGCGTGGGCGTGTTGGTCGCGATGTCGAGCACCCAGATGTCGGCCCGATTCGACGAGAGGATCCCGACCGCGACCTTCTTCCCGTCAGGAGAGAATCTCGGGTACGCGTAAGCGCGCGCCTCTGGCACGAGCGGGCGCGACCCGCCGTGCGCCCCCACCAGGAGCAACTGCGCGATCTGGGACCCGGACTCATAGACGAGAGAGCCGCTCGAATTCAGCGCCGCCTGCACCGCCCCGGTGAGCAGATTCATCGACACGTCCCCCTGGAGGGCCACCGGCGCCCCCGTCGCGCGCGCCGTCGCCGGCTCGAAGGGCACGGCCATGAGCGCCCCGGAGGAATTGGCGAAAACAAGGACGCCATCCATGTAGCCCAGTGGCGCGATCGCCGGCAGGTCGGACACCGTGTACTTCCCTGTCTTGAGCGAGACGACGGCGATATGTCCGCTCGTCGCGCTCGACGTCGTCCAGGCGGAATACAGCACGGTTTTTCCGTCTTCGAGCGCCAGCGGCTGAACCTCATTGAAGATGCCGCTGGTTGAATCGAGAGGCGTGAGGATCCGCGCCGATCCGCCGCCCTCCGGGACGACGGCGAGGCGCCCATTGCTCGACATGACGATCAGCCGGTCCGGAGACCATGACGCGCCGAAAAGCGTTCCCGTGGCCGGCGTCAGCGGCAGTGGTGTGCCCCCCTCCAGCGGAACCTTCATCACGGATCCCACAGCCCAAAATCCGATCCAGCGGCCATCGGGCGAAAAGAAGAGCATCCTCGCGCCCTCCGTGCCGGCCACTGGGCGGACGCGCACATCATTCAGCGGGCGCACGAAGATCCGCGAGGCGCCGATCTCGCCGGTGCCGACGAACGCGAGGAGCTTGCCATCGGGCGAGATCGCCAGCTTCGTAAACTGCGTGCTGGAGGTCCAGGCGCGCACGCCGTGTGGCAAGGTGAGGGTGAAGCGGACCGTCTCACTCGAGTCGGGCCGATGGGCCGCCCGCCACTGCCACCCACCGAATGTCGCGCCTGCCAACGCGACGGCCGCGAGCAGGAGCACCGCGGGATCACGGCGACGGGCGCGCGCCGGCGCGCCGCCCCGCGCGACGCCGCGGGTGGCGGTGGCGGCCATTCGGCCCTGCAGCGCGTTCGAGAATTCGAGCGCCGAGGGCCAGCGATCGGCCGGCAGCTTCTCCAGCGCGTGCTCGAGCGCCTGCTCCACGTGCTCCGGCACGTTGGGGCGCATCGAGCGAACGCTGCGCGGACGCTCGGTGAGCACGCGGGCGATGATCGCCTGCATCGTGTTCCCGGTGTGCGGCGGTTCACCGGTGAGCATTTCGTAGGTGACCGCGGCGAGCGAGTAAATGTCGCTCCGGCGGTCGATCACGCGGTCGCCGGTGGCCTGCTCGGGGCTCATGTACTGCGGCGTGCCGAGCGAGAGCCCGGTCTGGGTGACGCGCGCGCCGCCCGCGTTGCTCACCGCGAGCGCGATGCCGAAGTCGGCGACCACCGCCTGGCCACCCTGGAGCAGGATGTTCTCCGGCTTCAAGTCGCGGTGGATCACGCCGTGCGCGTGCGCGTACTCGAGCGCGCTCGCCACCGCCACCGCGATCGCGATCGCTTCATCGGTGGGGAGCTGCTTCTCGCGTTGCAGCCGCGCGCGGAGGCTTTCGCCGTCCACGTACGGCATCACGTAAAAGAGGAGCCCGCTCGCCTCGCCGCTATCGAACAGGGGGAGCAGGTGCGGATGCTGCAGATTCGCGGTGACCTTGATCTCGCTCAAGAACCGCTCCACGCCGAGCACGGCGCCGAGCTCCGGATTCAGGAGCTTGAGCGCGACGAGCCGGTCGTGACGGATGTCGCGGGCGAGGAAGACGGTGGCCATCCCGCCGCGTCCGATCTCCCGCTCGACTTCGTAGCGGCCTTCGAGCGACGTGTTGAGCTGCGCGATCGAGTCCATGGCAGAAGTCTACGGTTGTCCGTCGTTCGCAGCTAGCGCGCGTTTGCGGCGATGCAGGTGAATTCGTTTCGGCAGCATCGCGTCGAGGAAGGCGCGACCCACGCGGTCGCGGCCGCCGTCGGCCACGGCGCCCAGGCCGCCCAGGAGGCGGAGCCGCTCCAGCACGACCGCGTAGATGCCCAGCGAGACCGACCGGTCGCCGCGCTCCACCTTGGCGAGCGTCGAGCGACTGATCCGAGCACCAACGGCCAGCGCGGTGGTTGAGAGGAACTGGCGCCGGCGCGCCGTCCGGATGTCGGCGCCGATCTTGGCGATGGCGTCTTGGACGGCCGGCGAAATGGAAGGCGTCGTGCGAGGCATTTTGGATAGTGTCTGAGTCGGCGATCTCACGAGTCGGCGCGACCGCCAGCACGATGCCTCGAAGGCACCAGAGCGCGGCATCGCTCCGCTGCGCGCCTCATCGCGCTCACCCCGCCGCGCTACCGCACCAAGTGCAGGGCGTCCTGCCGTTTGAGCGCCCAGCGGGGCGTGCCGTCGGCGCCAAGAAAGAAATCCTCCTCGACGGCCATGCGCACCTTCTGGCCGTCCCATTCGGGCACCGGCGTGGTCGCCTGGAGCTCGCTCGAGAACCACATGGAGGGGATCACCTGGTGGTCCCCTCGCCCAGGCACACCGTCCTGGTAGTCCCAGAGTCCGATGAGCGGGCCGGCGCCGTGGCCATTCATGCCGATGGGATGCGTGTAGATGCTTCCGTCGATCCCCTCGGTGCGCATCTTGGCGAGCGCCGATCGCAGGATCTCATTCCCGGTGCGCCCCGGCCGCACGACTTCGAACAGAATGTCCTGCAAGCGATTCGCGTTGGCGAGCGCTTGCTTGATCCCGGCCGGCGCGTCGGTCTCGCCGGGCAAGAGCACGTACGCGTCGTGTTGCGTGTCGGTGTTCAATCGCATCGCCGTAATGCCGACGTCACAGTGCAGAACATCGCCCCGCAGGATGATCGGGTCGTCGCCGAGCTGCTCTTCGCTCACCCCGCGCCGCTGCACCTCGATCGAGGGCTGGAACCAGGTGCCGAGCCCGAGGTCGTTGAGCCGCTGGCGCCAGAACCAGACCAGATCGCTCGTCCGCGTGGTGCCCGGCACGATCGTCCGGCTGGAGAACATTTCATCGATCGTGTCCCAGACCAGCTGCGTGAGCCGGACGTAGAACGCTTCCTCGTCCGGCAGACGCGTGGCGATCAGATCCACCGCGAGCCCCTCGGCGGGGCGAAAGCGCTTGGTCCACTGGGGACCGAGCGCGGCGCTCATTCCCTCGAGCTCGCCGGACGAGAGCCCATCGGCGAAGGCGAAGATCTTTGATTTGTCGACGCCGATCACGCGCGGGTTGCGCTCCTCGATCACCTTCTTGAGCACCTTCCATTGGTCGTCGCCCCAGAGTTCCGCCTGGTGCTGGCCCACGCCCGGACTGGCGGCGACCGCCTTCCTGCTGCGCACGGCCTCGTACACCCCGCCCTGTGAGCCGCCGCCAAGGGCGATGCGCTCGACGCCCTTCACGGGGCCGCGGTCATAAAAGACGTAGATCGTTCGGCGGCGCGCGGCGAACGTCGTGGCGGACACGATGGACGTGAACACCGGATCTTCATTGTACTCGCGCATCGGAACCACCCACATGTCGATCCCGTATGCGCGCATGAGCGTGGGGAGAACGGTGTCCATTCGCTTCTGCAGCCACTGCTGCTGGATCGCGGCTTGCTCGCGCAGCGTGCCGAACGGCCGTGACGGCGACTGCGATTTCGCGGCGGCGGGCAGCGTGAGCAGGATCGTGAGAGCGGCAACTCGAGATTGGCGCATGGCATCTCCGGATCGTGGGGCGGGTTGAGGCGCCGAGTTTGGCGATCACCGCGAGGATGGCCGTCGATAGGCGAACCGTCGTACGAGATGTTTTCGATAGTGTCCT
>JAYUMO010000125.1:0-11150 GCA_043762555.1 Gemmatimonadaceae bacterium
CGCGGGCGCCGGCGGGGCGGCCACCGGGCGGCGCGGGGGTGGTCGTGTGGTCGTGGGCGGCGGCGGGCGGAGCGGCGCGAGCTTAGGCGGCGGGACCGCGCGCGAGGGTGCCGTGGGCGGCGGCGCCGGGGCGGCCGCCGCTGTGGTCTTGGTGGGCGCGAGTACGCCCGCCTCGGGCACGCCCGCCGGCGCGGCAACGAGATTCACCCGGTACGACCGCGGCCGGGCCGCCGGCGTCGCCGGGTGGGCCGCGATGAGTGCCGTCGCGAGGATCGCGTGCAGCAGGGCCGACGCGGCCAACGCCCACGCGAGCGAGGGGTTCTTCGCCGCGGCGCCGGTCGCGATCATCGCGCGAACTCCTCCGGCTCCGCGACGAGCCCGATGTCGCCCACGCCGGCACCCCGCATCACCGCGAGCACCTTCACCACCGTGCCGTAGGGCACCCCCTGGTCCGCCCGCAGATAAATGCCCTCGCGGCCGCGGCGCCCCGCGAGCGCGCGGAAGCTGGCGCGGAATTCGTCGAAGGTGAAGCGGCCCTCGTCCACGTAGATCGCGCCATCGCGGGCGACGGTCACCACGAGGCCGCTCGACGCCTGCAAGGGGCGCGCGGCGGCGCGCGGGAGCGAGATGTCGACGCCGCCCTGCATCATCGGCGCAGTGATCATGAAGATCACCATCAAGAGCATCATCACGTCGATGAGGCTCACGACGTTGATGTCGGCGTTGAGCGGCAGTCCGCCGGCCGCGCGGCGGCGCCGGCTCACTCGATGCGTCCCTCCCGCACCATCATCGCGATGAGCGACGTCCCGAAGCTCTCGAGCTGCCCCTCGATCCGCGCGAGGCGCGACGCGAAGATGTTGTAGCCGAACACCGCGGGGATCGCGACGCTCAGCGCCGCGGCGGTGGCCACGAGTGCCTCCGCCACGCCGGGCGCCACCGCGCTCAAGTTGCCGCTCCCCTTCACCGCGATCCCGACGAAAGCGTCGATCACACCGAGCACCGTCCCGAGGAGCCCGATGAGCGGGCTTACCGAGCCGATCGTCGCGAGCCAGGGAATGAAATGCGCGAGCCGGTCGCGCTGGTCCATCGTCTCGGCGTCGAGCACCAGCCGCAGCGCCTCCACCTGCGAGGCCGAGAGCGCGGAAGCGCCCTTCGGCGCGCCGCCGCCGAGCTCGGCGACGAAATTGGACGCGCGCGCGACGATGCTCGCGTAGGGCCCCTCGGCGCCGCGCCGCACGAGCGCCGCCGCCCCTTCGAGCGAGTGCGCCTTCGCGAAATCCTTCTGGAAGGCGCCGGCCCGCTTGGCGGAGCGCCGGAATTCCTGCCACTTGATGATCATGATCGCCCAGCTCACGAGCGAGAGGACACCGAGGAGCACGAGCACGATCCTGGTCGCGAGCGTCGACTGGCGAATGAGGTCCATCGGCGCGGTCGGCATCGCCGAGCCGATCTGTGCGGCGGCGAGGAGAATCATCATCATCGCGCCAGGGCCCCGCGGCGGGCCGCGAACCACGCGTACGTGTCGCGCAGCCCGCGCGCGAGCGGCACGTCGGGCCGCCAGTCGAGCGCGCGCGCCGCGGCGTCGATGCGCACCGCCGAGCGCCGCTGCTCGCCGTCCCGCGCGGGCGCATGCACGGTCCGCGCCGACGTCCCCGCGGCGTCTCCGAGCGTTCTCGCCAGGGTCAGCACGTCCGTTTCCACTCCCGTTCCGATGTTGAAGGCGCGCGTGTCGAGACCGCCGGCCGGCGGGATCGGCGCACGCGCGGCTAGGATGACGGACCGCACCACGTCCGCGACGAACACGTAGTCGCGGGTTTGCCGCCCATCGCCGAACACCGTGAGCGGCTCGGCGTCGAGCAGTCGATCGCAGAAGATCGCCACCACGCCCGCTTCGCCGTGCGGATCCTGCCGCGGCCCGTACACGTTCGCGAAGCGCAGCGCGAGCGCGTCGAGCCCGTGCACGCGGCCGTAGTACGCGAGGTACAGCTCGACGCTCAGCTTTGCGACCCCATAGGGCGACTGCGGGTCCTTGGGCGCCGATTCCGCGGTGGGCGGCTCGGCGAGATCCCCGTAGAGGGCGCCGCCGGTGGAGGCGAAGAGCACGCGCGGCCGCCCGCCGCCGGCGCGCGCCGCCTCGAGCACGTTGAGGGTGCCGTCGATGTTGACGCGCGCATCCGAGCGCGGATCGGCCACGCTCCGCCGCACGTCCATTTGCGCCGCGAGGTGGCAGATGACGTCGAAGCGGCCGGTGCGCACCACCTCCGCCGCGGCGGCGGCGCCGACATCGAGCTCATGGAATTCCGCCCCGGGCGGCACCTGCGCACGCTTGCCGGCGCTGAGATCGTCGAGGACCGCGACCCGATCGCCCGCCGCGGCGAAGGCTTCGGCGACGTGCGAGCCGATGAAGCCGGCGCCGCCGGTAACGAGGACCCGGCGCGCCATCTCAGCGCGCGTGCGCGGCGCCGCGGGGCGCGCGGGAAACAAAATGGGCGATCGCAGTCATGCGTCGCCCATAATGTAACACGCGTCGGCGCGCGACGGAGCCGCGCCCGACGAAACGGCGTTCGCTGCTAGGGCATGCGCGCGGTGAGCCGCACGTTCGCGCCCGGGATGATCGCCGGGTGGCGCACATCGACCACAAGCGCCGTGGCCCCGTACTGCGTCACCTTGACCACCTGCAGGAGCCCGATCGACTCCTCGGGGACGGTGACCGTGGACGCGTTCTGCATCTCGACCCTGGTCCGCGGCTTGTACACGGTGAAGAGGTCCCCGATCTTGACGCCGTCCTTGAGGCTGACGTCGAGGATCACATAGTCCTCTTTGTTCCCGACGGAGATCTGCGGCGGGATGTAGATCACCTTGCCCTCGGTGCCGAGCAGGAGCGGCGCCGGCCGCGCGTCGGGATTCATCGCGAAGCGCTCCAGCGTCGTCACGTGCTGGTTGAGCAGCATGCCGCCGAGCAGCTTCAAGATCCGCACGAGCACCGCGTCGGTGCCATCCACGCTCACCACCTGGATGAGCCCCGTCGGCAGCATGACGCGCGTGCCGTCGCCGAGGTCCTCGCCCTTCGCGAAGACCATGAACTTGTCGCCCTTCGCCGCCACCACGCCCTTGGGGAGCGTGATGTAGAGGTACTCCTGGTTGGTGAACTTGTCGCGCTGCACGCCGCGCACCTGGCCGGGCAGCTGCGCGCTGCGCACGATCTCGCCCGCGCCCGCGGGCCCGTCCTCGTTGTCGAGCCAGGGCGCCGCGTAGTACTCGCCGGCGCGGACCGCCGTGTGCTGATAGGTGTTGGCCGTGCCGCCGAATTTCGACGAGTTGACCACGCGCCGCTGGTTGGCCGCGGCGAAGACCGTCGTGCCGAGCTGCCCCCGGGGCTGCTCGGCCACCGGCGCTTGGCGCTCCACCTGGTCCTCGGCGACGACCTGCGCGCCGGGCACCTCGGGCGTGGGGGCGGCGGCGACACCGGGCCCGCCGCTGCCGGGCAGCTGTAGCAACTCGCCCGGATAGATCCAGTGCGGGTCCTCGACCACGTTCGTGTTGAGCCGGTAGATCTCTGGCCAGAGGAAGGGGTCGTTCAGGTACATCTTGGCGATATCCCAGAGGGTATCGCCCTTCTTCACGGTGTGCGTGGTCGGCTTCCCCGTCGGTTCTTGCGCCGCGAGGGGCGCGGCGGAGAGCGTCGCGACGGCGACGGCGAGCGCAATGGCGCGACGGACGAAGTGCGGGCGGCTGAGCGGATTCCGGATCATGGCGTGGTCCTCGTGGTCCTCACTCGGTGCGCAACAGGTGCGCGGTCCCCGAAGGAAAACGGAACCGCGCGCCCCCGGCTGGAGCCGGGGCACGCACGGGTTCCGTACTAGGACGCGTGATGGCGCAACGGGTTACAGGCCCGGGCAACCCGCGCCGGCCGCCTAGAACGGCAGGTCGTCGTCCGTCTCCTCGAGCGAGCCCTTGAAGTCGTCGAAATCGCCCCCGCCCGCGGCGGCCGCACCGGCCCCCGTCCCCGCCCCCGCCGCCGCGGCGCGCGGCCGGCTCCGCGGGGCGCCGTCCAGATCGTCCCCGGCGCCGCCCGACCGGCCCGAGAGCATGATCAGTTCGCGGACGTTGATCTCAGTGGTGTAGCGCGTCTGGTTCTCCTTGTCCTGCCACTGCCGGTACTCGATCCGCCCCTCGACGTAGACCTTGTCGCCCTTTTTCAGGTATTTCTCGACGATGTCGGCGAGCGTGGAGGTCTTGGAGTTCCAGACGATGCACTTGTGCCACTCGGTCTTCTCCTGCTTCTCGCCGTTCGCGCCGGTCCACGCGCGACTGGTGGCGAGCGAGAAATTGGCGACGCGATTGCCACCGGTGGTGGAGCGCACTTCGGGATCGGCGCCGAGGTTGCCGATCAGGGTGACCTTGTTCAGACTCCGGCTCACGATTCCTCCTGGAAATGGGCGAGGCGACTCGCCAACCAAAGTATAGAGGGCGGGCCTCGCGGGTGCCACCGAACCGTGGCGCGACGGATCACGCGAGTGCGCGCCGAGTCCGTCAGCGCCGCGGGCCGCTCAGGTCGCAGCGAAGGACGAGCGCGTCCTCCACCGGGTGGTGGTAATAGGCGTGCCGGCGCCCCGCCTCGGCGAAGCCGAATCGGGCGTAGAGCGCGCGGGCGGCGGCGTTCGACTCCCGGACCTCGAGATGGAAGGTGCGCGCGCCGATCGCGCGCGCCGCCGCGAGCGTGCCATCCAAGAGCGCCGCGCCCACCCCGGCGCGCCGGAAGGCCGGCGCCACCGCAAGGTTGGCGATCTCCCCCTCGTCCGCCACGAACCACGCCACCACGTAGCCGGCGGTCGCGCCGTCCGGGGCGCACGCCAGCTCGAAGCGGACGTGCCGGCCCAGCAGCGCTTCGGCGAAGGCGTCGCGGCTCCAGGGATCGGCGAAGGACGCGCGCTCGATCGCGACGATCGCGTCGAGGTCGGCCGCGGTCGCCGCGCGCACCGTGACCGCGCCGCCCACGCTAGCCCCCGGCGAGCGGTCGGCCGTGCTCGCGCTCCCAGCGCACCTGCGCCTCCGCGGGGCGCCCGTACTGCGGCTCCCACGTGGCGAGGTCCACCGGCTGGGCCGACGCGAGCCACGCGCCGAGTCGCGCGACCCCGCGCGCGCGCGGCCACGCGGCCGGCATCTCCGCGGGCCCGGCGAGCCGCGCGCCGAGCGCGTGAGCCGTGCCGTTTACGGTGGAGCGCGGCACGAGGGCGAAGGGCGCGATCTCGGCGAGCGCGGCGCCGCGGCGCTCGAAGCCCACCACGTACGCGTCGCCGCGCATCGCGTCCACGACCGCCAGGTAGCGACCGTCGGCGAGCTCGTTCCCGGCGACGATGAGCGCCAGCGACGGCACCGCGAACAACGGCACGCCGCGCGCGCTCGCGATCCCCTTGGCGATCGCGGCGGCGATCCGCAGGCTGGTGAAGCTCCCCGGCCCGGCGCCGCAGACGACGCGCGCCAGCTCACGCACGTCCACGCCGGCGGCGGCGAGCGCTTCGGCCACCGCGGGCATGAGTCGCTCGGAGCGCTCGCCGCGCATCGCGACGTCGCGCTCGGCGAGCACCGTCTCCCCGCGCAGGACGGCCACCGATCCGGTGTAGGTCGACGCGTCGAGCGCGAGCGTGAGGTCTGTCGGGACGGGCGTCACCCGGCGCGCAGGATCCGACGGTCGGGGTGCGCCGGATCGTGCTCGAGTGCGATCCGCAGCGCGTCGGGCGGCAGGCGGTCGCCGGCGCGCTCCGGCCACTCGACGAGCACGAGCGCGGCCCGGTGCGCGGAAGCGGAGACGATCTCGTCCCAGCCGATGTTCGTGAGCTCGTCCGGGCGCTCGAGCCGGTAGAGATCGAGATGGAAGACAGGCCCGCGCGGCGCCGCGTACTCGTGCACCAGCGCGAAGGTGGGGCTCGTCACCTCCTGCGTGACCCCGGCGCCGCGGCAGATCGCCTGGACGAGCGTCGTCTTCCCGGCGCCGAGCTCGCCGGCGATCGCCACCACGGTGGGCGCGCCGGCGGCGCGGCCGAACTTTTCCCCCCACGCCATCAGCGCGTCGCGGGTGAGCGCGCGCGCCGTCACGCGCGCGGCGCCCGGAGCCGCCCGAGCCCGGTGCCCGACTTCGCGGCGCCGCCGCCCATGCGCACCTTGAGCTCGAACAGCTGATCGCGCAGCGCGGCGGCCGCTTCGAAGTCGAGCGCCTCGGCCGCGGTCTTCATCCGCGCTTCGAGGATCTCGAGGAGCGTCGCGTCGTCCATCTCCGACGCGTAGCTCGCGGCGGGCTCCGCCACCTTCTTGTCGCGATCGGGCGTCTCCATGCGCGCGTCGGCCACACGGGTGCTGAATCGCACTTCCTCGGTGCTCTTCACCACGCTGGCCGGGGTGATGCCGTGCTCTTCGTTGTGCGCGCGTTGGATCGCCCGCCGCCGCTTCGTCTCGTCGAGGCAGCGCTGCATCGATCCGGTGACCCGATCGGCGTAGAAGATCGCGCGGCCGTTCACGTTCCGCGCGGCGCGGCCGACGGTCTGGATGAGCGAACGGTCGCTCCGGAGGAAGCCTTCTTGATCGGCGTCCAGGATCGCGACGAGCGACACCTCGGGCAGGTCGAGCCCTTCGCGGAGAAGGTTGATCCCCACGAGCACGTCGAAGTCGCCCAGCCGGAGCCCGCGGATGATCTCCATTCGCTCGATGGCATCGATGTCGGAGTGCATGTACCGCACGCGCACGCGCATCTGCTGCAGGTAATCGGCGAGGTCCTCGGCCATCCGCTTCGTGAGGGTGGTGACGAGCACGCGTTCGCCGCGCCGTTCGCGCAGGCGGATCTCGTTCAGCAGATCGTCCACCTGCCCCCGCACCGGCCGCACCTCGATCTCCGGGTCGAGCAGCCCGGTGGGGCGGATGATCTGTTCGACCACGACCCCGTCCGAGAGCTGGAGCTCGAGATCGCCCGGCGTCGCGGACACGAACAGCGCGCGCGGGGTGAGCGTGAGGAATTCGTCGAACATCAGCGGCCGGTTGTCGAGCGCGCTCGGCAGACGGAAGCCGTACTCGACGAGGGTCAGCTTGCGCGCGCGGTCCCCGTTGAACATCCCCGAGAGCTGCGGGAGCGTGACGTGCGATTCGTCGGCCACGACGAGGAAGTCCGCCGGGAAATAGTCGAACAGGCACGCCGGACGCTCCCCGGCCTGCCGCCCCGAGAGGTGGCGCGAGTAGTTCTCGATCCCGGCGCAGGTGCCGACCTCGAGCATCATCTCCACGTCGAAGTTCGTGCGCGATTCGAGCCGCTGGGCCTCGAGCAGCTTCCCCGCCGCGCGCAGCTCGGTGAGCCGGCCGGCGAGCTCCGTCTGGATGAGCGACACCGCCCGTTCGAGGGTGGGCCGCGACGTCACGAAGTGCTTGGCCGGGTAGATCGCGGCGCGCTCGAGCGCCGCGATCGCCTCGCCGGTCACCGGATGGATCTTGGAGATCCGCTCCACGCTGTCGCCCCAGAGCTCCACCCGCAGCGCCTGCTCCTCGTACGCCGGGAAGATCTCCACCGTGTCGCCGCGCACGCGGAAGGTCCCCCGGTCGAAGGCGACGTCGTTGCGGGAATACTGGATCCCCACCAGCTGGCGCAAGAGCTCGTCGCGCGGCCGCGACTCGCCGACCGCGAGGCCCACCATCCGCGCGCGGTACTCCACCGGATCGCCGAGGCCGTAGATCGCGCTCACGGTGGCGACGATGATCACGTCGTCGCGCTCCATCAGGCTCGACGTCGCGCGCAGGCGCAGCCGGTCGATGTCCTCGTTGATCGACGCGTCCTTCTCGATGTACGTGTCGGTGGACGGGACATAGGCTTCCGGTTGGTAGTAGTCGTAGTAGGAGATGAAGTACTCGACGGCGTTGTGCGGGAAGAAGCCCTTGAGCTCGCCGTACAGCTGCGCGGCGAGCGTCTTGTTGTGCGAGAGCACGAGCGTCGGCTTCCCGTACGTCTGCACGACGTTGGCGACGGTCATCGTCTTCCCCGAGCCGGTGACGCCGAGCAGCGTCTGGAAGCGATCGCCGCGCGCGAGCCCTTCCTTCAGCTCGCGGATCGCGCGCGGCTGGTCGCCGGCCGGTTGGAAGGGTGCGGTGAACTGGAAGGACGACACGCGCGGGGTTTACGATTCCTCGCCGGCGTTGCGCTCCCGGCGGGCGATGTCCGTGATCCCCTTCACCTTTCGGACGGTGCGGATCACCTTCTGCAGGTGGGCGAGGTTCTCCACCTCCACCAACAGGGAGCCCGAGACGCCGCCGCCGTCCCCGGTGTGCAGGTCCACGCTCTTGATGTTGGTGCCGGTGGAGGTCACCGCCTCCGCGACGTCGGCGTAGAGCCCGCGGCGGTCGTCGCCCTCGAGCGCGAGGCGCACGAGGAAGATCTGCCCCTGCACTTCCTGCCAATCGATGTCGAGCCGGCGTTCCGGCTCCGACGAGAGCGAGAGCACGTTGGGACAGTCGGCCCGATGGATGCTCACGCCCCGCCCGCGCGTGACGTAGCCGACCACCTGGTCGCCGGGCACCGGCTGGCAGCACTGCGAGTAGCGCACCATGAGCCCGTCCACGCCCTGGATGCGCACCCCCTTCGGCGCGCCGCGCATCCGCTTCACGAGCCGTTCGAAGGCGCTCGCCTTCGCCGGTGGCGCATCCGGCGGCCCCTCCACGTCGGGATAGAGCGTGCGCAGCACCTGTCCGATGTGCACGTCCCCTTGGCCGAGGCTCGCGATGAGGTGCACGGCATCGGTGAGCCCGAGCTGCTTCGCGGCGGCGAGGAGCGCGGCGTCGTCCGGCTTCCCGAGCGTGCGGCGCCGCACCTCGCGATCGAGGATCTCGCGACCGAGCTTTGCCGAGGTGTTCTGTTCCTCCTGCCGGATCCACTGCCGGATCTTGTGGCGCGCCCGCCCGGTGCGCACGTGCGCCAGCCAATCGCGGCTCGGCCGGGCGCCCTTCGCCGTGATGATCTCCACCGTGTCGGAGCTCTTGAGCGGGCGCGACAGCGGCGCGATGCGCCCGTTCACTCGCGCGCCGGAACAGCGGAGCCCCACCTCCGAGTGCACGGCGAAGGCGAAGTCGATCGGCGTCGCCCCTTCCGGCAGCTCGATCACGTCGCCGGTGGGTGTGAGGACGAAGATCTCCTTCTGGTAGAGGTCGAGCTTCAGGAATTCCAGGAACTCGGCCGGATTCTTCGCGTCGAGCTGGAACTCCAGGATCTGGCGCAGCCAGTTGACGTGCTGGTCCGCCTGGTCGGGGTCCCGTTCCTCTTTATACAGCCAGTGCGCGGCGATGCCGTATTCGGCCGTCTGGTGCATCTCGCGCGTGCGGATCTGCACCTCGTAGAGCTGCCGGCCGGGGCCGAACACCGTCGTGTGCAGCGACTGGTAGCCGTTCGACTTCGGCTGCGCGATGTAGTCCTTGATCCGTTCCTGCAGCGGCGTGTACGAATCGTGGATGATGCCGAGCGCGTGGTAGCACTCGGGCACGTTGTTCACCGTCACGCGCACCGCCATCAGGTCGTAGATCTCCTCGTACGGCTTGTCGCGCTGCTTCATCTTCTTCCAGATCGACCAGAGATGCTTGGGGCGGCCGACGACCTCGACGTCGCGAATGCCGGCCGCCTTCAGGTCGCGCGCCAGCGGCGTGGCGAACTGAGTGATGAGCCCTTCACGATGCCCGCGCTTGGCGTGCACGAGCTTGGCGAGCGACTTGTACTCGGGCGGCTCGAGGTATTTGAAGGCGAGGTCCTCGAGCTCCCACCGCACCTGCGCCATCCCGAAGCGGTGCGCCATCGGCGCGTAGAGGTCCATCGTCTCCTGCGCGATCCGCACCCGCTTCTCCGGCGGGAGATAGTCGAGCGTTCGCATGTTGTGGAGGCGGTCCGCGAGCTTGATCAGGATCACGCGCACGTCCTTCGCGATCGAGAGGAGCAGCTTGCGGTAGTTCTCCACCTGCCGCTCCTCGCGGCTCTGGAAGGCGAGCGACCCGATCTTGGTGACGCCGTCCACGATCCGCGCTATCTCGGTGCCGAACTCGGCCTCGACCTCCACTACCGTGACCTCGGTGTCCTCGACGACATCGTGGATGAGGCCGCTGGCGACGGTCACGCTGTCGAGGTTCAGCTCGGCGAGGATCCGCGCGACCTCCACGCAGTGGGCGACGTAGGGCTCGCCGGACGACCGCTTCTGGCCGTGGTGCGCGCGCTCGCTGAAGCGATAGGCGCGCGCGAGTAGGTCGACATCGAGCCGCGCGAGCAGCTCGGAGCCGAGTTCCCACCCCGGGATCACGCCCTTCAGCACAGGGACCGTCACAGCAGGCCTGCCTCCGCGAAGCTCGAGTAGCGCCCGCGTCCGACGATCACGTGATCGTGGACCGGGATGTCCAGCAGCCGGCCGGCGGCCACGAGCTGTTCCGTGACCACGCGGTCATCCGCCGAGGGCGTGGGGTCGCCGCTCGGATGGTTGTGCACGAGGATGATCGCCGCCGCTCGCTCCGCGATCGCCTCGCGAAAGACCTCGCGCGGATGCACCAGCGAGGAGTTCAGCAATCCGCGCGTCACCGTCACGTCGCGCTCGAGGCGATGCTGCGCGTCGAGGATCGCGACGTGGAACTCCTCGACCGGCAGGTCCTCGAGCCGCGGCGCGAACACGGCCGCCACGTCCCGCGGCGACCGCATCGGCACCCCTTCCGCACGCGCCTCCACCACCAACCGGCGCCCCAGCTCGAGCGCCGCGTGGATCGCCACGGCTCGCGCGGGCCCCACCCCACGCATCGCGGTGAGCGTCGCCACCGGCTGCGACGCCATCCGCCGCAGTGAACCTCCCGCGGCCGAGAGGACATCGTGCCCCAATTGCACCGCCGAGACGCCGCCGCTCCCCGACCCGATCACGAGTCCCAGCAGCTCGGCGGCGCTCAACGAACTCGCGCCGTGATCCTTCAGCCGCTCGCGGGGGCGCTCCCCCCGCGGCAGTTCCTTAATACTGAATGCCGAGCCAACCGCGTGGCCAGCGGGGGGACGCATAGAGCCTCCGGGAGGAGATGCCGACGCGACTCTGGTAGCGCGTGTTCGGATGGGTAGCACCTGCCGGTGGCTCGACCGTCATCCGAACGGCGCGACCGGGGGCGCG
>JAYUMO010000126.1:0-3542 GCA_043762555.1 Gemmatimonadaceae bacterium
GTGACGTACACCGGGATGAACTTGTTCCCGTTGTGCACCGCGAACGTGTGCCCCACGAACTCCGGCGTGACCGTGCTCGCGCGCGACCAGGTCTTGAGGACCCGCTTTTCATTGGCCTTGTTCATCATCCGCACCCGCTTGAGCAGCACTTCCTGGACGAACGGCCCCTTCTTGACGCTTCGTGCCATGCTGTCACTCTCGACTGAGAATTGTGTCCAGGGATTCGGGATTCGGGATTCGGGATTCGGCGGTGCCCTGCCGAGCGCCGAGTGCCGAGCGCCGAGACCCGCCGTTACTGCGTCGCCTTCCCCCGCTTCCGCCCCCGCACGATCAACCGCTGCGAGGACTTCTTCTTGTTCCGCGTCTTCACCCCTTCCTTCTTCCCCCACGGGCTCACCACGTTGCGGCCGCCGCGTGTGCGCCCGCCGTGCGGGTGATCCACCGGGTTCATGACTTCGCCGCGCACCTTGGGACGACGCCCCTTCCAGCGCGTCTTCCCCGCCTTCCCCCACGAAAGCAGCTCGTGCTCGGCGTTTCCCACCGACCCGATCGTCGCCAGGCAGTTGCCATGCACCAGGCGCATCTCGCTCGACCCGAGACGCAGCGTGACGTACTCGCCTTCCTTCGCCACCACCTGCGCCGACTGGCCGGCCGAGCGCGCCATCTGCCCGCCCTTGCCGATCTTGAGCTCGATATTGTGCACCGCTGTGCCGAGCGGCACTTCCTTGAGCGGGAGCGCATTGCCCAACCGAATGTCCGCGCCCGGACCGGAGACGATCGTGTCGCCCACCGCGAGCCCCGCCGCGTGCAGCACGTAGCGCTTCTCGCCGTCCGCGTACTCCACCAGCGCGATCCGGGCCGAGCGGTTCGGATCGTACTCGATCTCACGCACCGTGGCCACGATCCCGGGCTTGTTCCGCTTGAAATCGATCACGCGATACATCCGCTTGTGCCCGCCACCTCGGCGGCGCATCGAGATGTGGCCGTGATTGTCGCGGCCGCCGCTCTTCGTGAGCGGCTCGACGAGCGACTTCTCCGGCTGCGTGCGCGTGATGTCGGCGAAATCCGAGACGGTGCGAAAGCGCGTGCCCTGGGTGACCGGCTTGAATTGACGGATGCCCATTGATCAGCCCTCGAAGACCGCGATCGATTCACCCGCGCGGAGCTTCACGATCGCCTTCTTCCAGTGGGCGCGGCGGCCGGCGGACTTGCCCACCTTCTTCGCCTTCCCCCGCTGGTTGGATGTCCAGACCCCGGTCACGTGCACGCCGAACAGCTGCTGCACCGCGCGCTGGATATCGGGCTTGGTGGCCTCCGGGTGCACCCGGAAGGTGTACTCGCCGCGCTCCTGGTACGCCTCGGAGCTCTTCTCCGTGACGACGGGGCGCACGATGATCTCATGAACCGTGGGCATGCTCAGTCTCCCTTCTTCTTCTTGTGCTTGCCTTTGTCCTTCGCCGCGGGCTTGGGTGCCTTGCGCGCGACCGGCCGCTTGGGCCGGTTCGCCTTTCCGCTCGCGCCTTTGGACGCTTCCTTCTTGGCCGACGCTCTCCTCTCCGGCTTCTTCTCCGCCTTCGCCGGCTTCGCCTTCGCGGTCTTCTTCGGCCGCGCCGTGTCCTCCGTCTCCGCCACCGGCGCGAGCGCGTGCCCGATCGCCGGCGCCTCGATCATCACCACGTCGCTCCAGAGCACGTGGTACGCCGACACATCGGAGTAGGGCAGCACGAGCACCTTCGGCAGATTGCGCCCCGAGAGGTACACGTTCTCGTTCACGCCGTCGGTGAGCACGAGCACCTTGCGATCGCTCAACGCGAGACGCGCGAGCATCGCGGCCATCCGCGAGGTCTGCGGCCGCTCGTATTCGAAGCGGTCGACCACGAGCACCGCGCCGTCGCGCGCGCGCGCGTTGAACGCGCTCTTGCGCGCGAGCGCGCGCACCTGGCGCGGCACGTACTGCGCGTAGCTGCGCGGGATCGGCCCGAATACCGTGCCGCCCCCCACCCAGTTCGGCGCGCGGATCGAGCCTTGTCGCGCCCGCCCCGTCCCCTTCTGCTTCCACGGCTTCTGATTGCCGCCCTGCACCAGGCCGCGGGTCTTCGTCATGGCGTTCCCCTGCCGCTGGTTCGCGAGGAAGGCCTTCACCGCCTGATGCAGCACCGGCATGTTCACCGTGCCGTCGAAGAGCGCGGCCGGCAGCACCACCGCGTCCCGCGCGGTGCCATTGGCCGTGTACGCCGCGGCGCGCATCGTGTTAGTCGCCTCAGCCATAGATATGGTCGTCAACCTTGCTTGCGAACGAGGAGCAATCCGGTTTTCGGACCGGGCACCGCGCCGCGGAGATAGATCAAGTTGCGCTCCACGTCGATCTTCTCCACGCGGAGGTCGGTCTGCGTCGCCCGCTCGGCCCCGTAGTGCCCGGGCATCTTCTTCCCCTTGATCACGCGCGATGGATCCGTGCCCGGCCCGATCGAACCCGGGCGCCGATGCTTCGTGTTGCCGTGCGTGTTCGGACCACCGGCGAAGCTCCAGCGCTTCACCACGCCCTGGAAACCGCGCCCCTTCGTGGTCCCCGTCACCTTCACGCGCTCGCCCACTTTGAAGATGTCCACCTTGATCAGATCGCCCACCGCGTACGTCGGCACCTCGGGCGCCTTCCCCGGCGCGTCGTCGAGCCGGAAGCTGCGCAGCGCCGCCGGCGGGATCTCGAGCCCGGCCTTCTTCGCGTGCCCGACGGCGGCCTTGGCGGCGCGGCGGCCACGCGGCGTGCGCTCCTTCGCGCCCGACTCGCGCCGCATCACCTGCTTGCCGTGGCCCAACTGCACCGCGGCGTAGCCCATCGTCGCCTTGTCGAGCACCTGCACCACGGGGTTCGGCTCGGCCTCGATCACCGTGCACGGGATCTGCTGCCCCGCTTCGTTGAAGATCTGGGTCATCCCCAGCTTCTTCCCAATGATACCGATCATCACATCCCTCGCTGAGTCGCAGGCGCCGCAGCCATCCCGAGCTATTCGACCTTGATCTCGACGTCCACGCCCGCCGGCAGATCCAGCTTGGTGAGCGCGTCCATCGTTTGCGCGCGCGAATCGAGGATGTCGATCACGCGCTTGTGCGTCTTCAACTCGAACTGCTCGCGCGACTTCTTGTCCACGTGCGGCGAGCGGAGCACCGTCCAGCGCTGCGTCTTCGTGGGCAGCGGGATCGGCCCCGACACCTGCGCGCCCGACTTCTCGGCGGTGCGCACGATGTCGGCCGACGCCTGATCGATCACCGCGTGATCGAATGCCTTGAGACGAATGCGAATTCTAGCAGCCATGATCCCTGCTCCCTGTTGAACGGCGGGTCTCGGCGCTCGGCGCTCGGCACTCGGCTTCGGCAACTGCCGAGGGCCGAGCGCCGAGTGCCGAGTGCCGAGACCGGCCGTTTACTTGATGATCTTCGTCACGACGCCCGCGCCCACCGTCCGCCCGCCCTCGCGAATCGCGAAGCGCAGCCCCTCATCCATCGCGATCGGCGTGATCAGCTCGATCTCCATCTGAATATTG
>JAYUMO010000127.1:0-1595 GCA_043762555.1 Gemmatimonadaceae bacterium
CCGTCGATGATCGTGCGGCTGTCCACCTGCGACGCGACGCGGAAGGCGATCCGGCTCGGGAAGTTCGCCTTGATGAGCCCGGTGATCACGTTCACGCTCGGCCGCTGCGTGGCGAGGATGAGGTGGATGCCGATCGCGCGCGCCTTTTGCGCGAGGATCGCGAGCGGCGTCTCGACCTCCGCCTGCACCGTCATCATGAGGTCGGCCAGCTCGTCGATGACGACGACGATGTACGGCAGCACGCCGTCCCGGTACGCGCGCTCCTCGAAGGCGACGTTCGGCCGCTTCGGCCAGCGCATCGCGGCGCCCGACTGCACGCGCCGGTTGAATTCCTGGATGTTGCGTGCGCCGTTCTCGGCGCAGAGCTCGTAGCGCTGCTGCATCTCGATCTGCGCCCACTTGAGCACGCTTGCCGCGTCACGGTTGTCGGTGATCACCTTGTGCCGCAGGTGCGGCAGCCGGTTGTACACCGAGAGCTCCACCATCGTCGGGTCCACCATCAGGAAGCGCAGCGTGCGCGGCGTATGGCGGTAGACGAGACTCGTGATGAGCGTGTTGACGCACACCGATTTCCCCGATCCGGTGGCCCCGGCGATGAGCAGGTGCGGCATCTTCGCGAGGTCGGCGACCACCGGTTTCCCCTCGAGGTCTTTGCCGAGCACGATCGGCAGCGCCGCGCGCGCCTGCGTGAACTCGCGGCTCTCGATCAACTCGCGCAGCGCCACGATATCCGCCGTCGGGTTCGGGATCTCGACGCCCACCGCGCCGCGCCCCGGGATCGGCGCCACGATCCGGATGCTCGCCGCGCGCATCGCGAGCGCGAGATCGTTGGCGAGATTCGCGATCTGACGCACCTTCACGCCGGCCGACGGCTCCACTTCGAATTGCGTGACCACCGGGCCGGTGGTCCAGGTGGTGATCCGCGCCTCCACCTTGAACGTGCGCAGCGCCTCGATGAGTTTGGCGGCCATCGCTTCGAGCGCGCGCGACTCATCGGCGTGGTCGCGCGGCTCCGCCGGCGTGAGCAGCTCGGGGGGCGGGAGCTCGTCGCTCGCCGTGACAGGCGAGTGCGCGTCGATGGCCGCCGCGATCCGGTCGTCGTGCTCCGCCAAGAGCTCGGCCTTGCTCTTCTTCTTCCTCTTCTCACGCGACGCGTCGTCTCCCGGCGCATCCGCGGCCAGGAGGCTCGGATCGATCTGCGGCATCTCCTCCGGCGACGGCTCGAGCTCCGTCGCGTCGCCCAGCTTCTTCCGGCGCTTCGGGCCGGCCTGCTCCGCCTCCGCCGCCGCGCGCGCCCACGGCCGTGCGAACACGAGCATCCGCACCGGGTTCAGCGCCAACGTCGCCACGGTGAGCAGACTCGCGAGCAGCGCGAGGACGATCCACGCGCCCTGCGAGAACCAGGCGTCCAGATAGTAGCTGGCGAATCCGCCCCAGAGCCCGCTGTACGCACTCACGGTCGCGCCCCAGTCGCGCTCACCGAGCCCGATGCCGATCGGCAGCAATAGCAAGAGGCCGACGAGGAACAGGAGCCAGGAGCGGTCGGTGTCGGAGCGCATGCGAGCGAAGAGCCGCAACGAATGCACCGCGGGGAT
>JAYUMO010000128.1:0-3137 GCA_043762555.1 Gemmatimonadaceae bacterium
CCTCGTGCAGGCGGTGCGTCGCGAGTCCGGCGGCCATCCACGCCCACGCGTCCCCCGGATGCTGCGACAGTCGCAGGCGCGCCGCGTGCTGCGCCTCCATCCACCGCTTCCGGTCGACGAGCAGCATCAGCTCGTGGCGGAAGGCGCGTTCGTTCTGCGGATCGAACGACACCGCCGTGCCGAAATACTCGCTCGCCCGCAGGTACTCCACCTGCCCCGACCAGTCCTGCGAGGACGCGCGGATCGCCTCGTTGTCCACGAAGTACGCGATCGAGCGCGGGTCCTTCAGGAAGGTCCGGTCCTTCACGTTCTTGATGATCGCGCTGTAGATCGTGCGGTCGGCGCGGTCCACGTAGTGCCGCCACCACACGAGCCCGACCTCGTCCGCGGTATACGAGATGGCGAGCGAATCTCCCCGCTTCTGCGCGACCGCGAGCGCGTGCTCGAAGAGATCGCTCGCCCGGCCCCGGACGGCCGCCGAGTTCGAGGTGAGATCGAAGCGGCCGAGATCCACGAGATAGCGCGGATTGTCCGGCGCGAGCTCCACCGCCCGCCTGAGCGAGCTGTCGGCGATCTCCAACAGCGTGTCGTTCGCGACGCGCTTCATGTAGCCGACCCGGTCCTCGGCGCGGGCCCGGCGCCAGGCGAGGATCCCGCGGGCGTTCCAGGCGGCGGCATCGAAGAGTTTGGCGCGCACCGCATCGTCGAGCGCGCGCACGGCGCCCGCGCTGTCGCCCTGTCCGAGCAGCGAATCGGCGCGCAGCACCAGGTCGGCTCGCTCCTGCGCCGGCGCACGCGCCGCGGTCGCGGCGACCACGAACAAGATCGCGGCGGCCGTCAGCGCCGCCGCGCGGGGCGGGGGCTTTCCGCGCATGCTGAATCGTATGCCGCCGGGTCCGCGCACTGTCAAGCGACCGGCGCGCTCGCCGCGCTACAGGAAGGTGGGCTGGTCGCCGCCGGCCGGGCGGGGGAGGGTATAGCCGAAATGGCGGTAGGCCTGCGGCGTCGCCATCCGCCCGCGCGGCGTGCGCTGCAGGAAGCCGTTCTGCACGAGGAACGGCTCGTACACCTCCTCGATCGTGTTCGCGTCCTCGCCCACCGCGGCGGCGATCGTGTTGATCCCCACCGGCCCGCCGTCGAACTTCTCGATCAGCAGTCGGAGGACGCGCGCGTCCATGTCGTCGAGGCCGAACTCATCCACGTCCAGCATCTGGAGCGCGGCCTGCGCCACCGCGAGCGTGATCCGCCCCTGCGCCTTCACCTGCGCGTAATCGCGCACGCGCCGCAGCAGCCGGTTCGCCACCCGCGGGGTGCCGCGCGCGCGCCGCGCGAGCTCGATCGCACCGCCATCGTCCACCTCCACGCCCACTACGTCGGCGGTACGGGTGACGATCTGCTCCAGGTCCTCCACCGGATAGTAGTTCAGCCGGTACACGATCCCGAAGCGCGCGCGCATGGGCGGTGTGAGCATCCCGAAGCGCGTGGTGGCGCCGATGAGCGTGAACTTCTCCACCGGCATCGTGATCGTCTGCGCCTTCGGCCCCTCGGAGAGGCGGATGTCGATCTTGTAGTCCTCCATCGCCGGGTAGAGGAACTCCTCGATGATCGGACGCAGGCGGTGGATCTCGTCGATGAAGAGGATGTCCCCCTCGCGGAGATTCGTGAGCGTCCCCACGAGGTCCCCCGGCTTCTCGAGCGCGGGGCCTGAGGTGTTCCGGATGTTCACCCCCATCTCCCGCGCGATCAGCTCGGCGAGGGTCGTCTTGCCCAGCCCCGGCGGGCCGTAGAAGAGCACATGATCGAGCGGTTCCCGGCGCGCGAGCGCGGCGTCGATGAAGATCCGCAGCGCGTCCTTCACCTTGTGCTGCCCAATGAATTCGGCCAGCCGCTGCGGGCGCAGCGACAGCTCGACCACCGTCTCCTCGGCGATCGCTTCGGGGGTGGTGATCTCGGCGCGGGTCATCGCTACAGGTTAGACATGCGCCCGAAGCTGCGCCAGCCGCTCGCTCGCCTTCTCCAGCGTCGGCAGCTGTTTGCAGAAGGCGAAGCGCACGATCGTCTTCCCGCCGCCGGCGTGGTAGAAGCTGGAGCCGGGCACCGGCGCCACGCCGATCTCCTTCGCGAGCCAGTGCGAGAACTTCGTGTCATCCAGATCGCTCAGCGCGGAGAAGTCGGCCATGATGTAATAGGCACCCTCGGGCACGGAGAAGGCGAAGCCGGCCTCGGTGAGCCCCTTCACGATCACGTCGCGGCGCGCGCGGTAGTCCAGCCCCAACTGATTGTAGTACTCGGGGCCGAAGGCCATCCCCACCGCGGCCGCGGCCTGCAGCGGCGCGGGCGCGCCCACGGTCAGGAAGTCGTGCACCTTCCGGATCGCCACCGACTCCTTCGTCGGCGCGATCGCGTAGCCCAGCCGCCAGCCGGTGCACGCGAAGGTCTTCGAGTGCCCCGAGATCGTCACCGTGCGCTCGGCCATCCCCGGCCACGTCGCGATCACGTGGTGGTCGCCGGCGTAGCGGATGTGCTCGTAGATCTCGTCGGTGAACGCCCACAGGTCGTACTTCACGCAGAGCTCCGCGATCGCGTCCATCTCGGCGCGCGTGAACACGCGTCCCGTGGGATTGTGCGGCGTGTTCACCACGATCGCCTTCGTCTTCTTCGTCACCGCCCGGCGCAGCTTGTCGAGATCGAGCGTCCAGTTGGGCGGCTCGAGCGGCACGAACACCGGACTCGCCTCCGCCAGGATCGCATCGGGGCCGTAATTCTCGTACCACGGTTCGAAGATGATCACCTCATCGCCCGGGTCGATCATCGCCAGGAATACCGCGGCCATCGCCTCGGTCGCGCCGCAGGTCACCGTCACGTGCTTGTCGGGATCCAGGTTCATCCCGTACCAGCGGCGGTACTTCTCGGCGATCGCCAGCCGCAGCGGCGGTGAGCCCCAGGTGACGGCGTACTGATTGATGTCGCCTTGGATCGCGGCGCACGCGGCGTCCTTCATCGCCGCGGGCATCGGGAAATCCGGGAAGCCCTGCGCGAGGTTGAGCGCTCCGACCTCGGTCGCGATCCGCGTCATCTCGCGGATCACGCTCTCGGTGAAGGTGTGGGTGCGGCGGGCAGTGGTCACTTCCGTCCTC
>JAYUMO010000129.1:0-8296 GCA_043762555.1 Gemmatimonadaceae bacterium
GCCGGTAGCGCCGGAGCTTCCGCCCGTCTTGATAGCGCGTGTCGCGGCGCCGGTGGCGCCGATGCGGGGCGATCAGATCGATCTGTCGCTGCCGCAGCCTGCGCCACAGCGGCTCGCTGTCGTAGGCGCGGTCGGCGATGATCCGCACCAGCTTCTGCGTCGGGCGCCCGCGCCCCCCGCGCGGCACGGCTACCGCCGCGAGCGTCGCTTCCGCGAGCTGGCTTTCATTGAGGTTGGCAGCCGAAAGGTGCACTCCGAGAGGAAGACCCGCGCCGTCGACCAGTACCATAAGCTTTGTCCCCTTACCCTTGCGTGTGAGGCCGATGCCGGCGCCCCTTTTTTCGCCGGGGCGAAGGTGCCGTCCAGGAAGACCTCGCTCCACTTGATCTGGTGCCGCGCATCCAGATCGTGGAGGAAGGCCCGCCAGAGCGTGAGCCAGACGTCCTGCCGCTGCCACGCGGCGAGGCGGCGCCAACACGTGACGCCACTCGGAAACTCGCTCGGCAGGTCACGCCACCGGGCGCCGGTGCGCAAGATCCACAGGATCCCCTCGAAGCACGCCCGATCGGGTGCGCGGGGGCGCCCGCCAAGCGGCGTCGGACGCCGTTTCGGCAGGTGCGGTGCGATCTTCGCCCACTGGGCATCGGTCAGCACGGGTCGCATCAGCTCTCCATCCGGTGAGGTGATGGACCATGAATTTAGCACCCGAATTAGGTTTTGAAACTACTTCTAGGATGTAGAAGGCGTAGCCCGTAGTTCCTAGTCGCTGGACGAGCGCACCGAATCACGCCGGGTGCGCTCGTCCAGCAACTAGAAACCACGTTCTACGCCTTCTATCGTCCCAGCCTCCTGACACCCTCTACACTCTTTTTCCAACTTTCTCACTACTCGCCACTGGCCCTAAGAGCGTTAAGGATCACCGCGACATCGATCCCCTCTTGCAGCAGGGCTCCGATGACCGGCGGGATCATCCCACGTGCCGCGAAGATCATCGCCACCGTCGAGAGCCCGAGCCCCACCCAGATACTCTGCCGCGCCACCCGCATCGCTCTCCGCGCAATCCGGAGCGCTTCCGGCACCCTCGCCAGATCGTCCGACAGCAGCACCACGTCCGCCGCCTCCGCGGTGATCCCGCCCCCGTGCGCCGCGAGCGCGATCCCCACCGTCGCGCTCCCCAGCGCCGGCGCATCATTGGTGCCGTCGCCGACCATGAGCACCGGATGCCCGTTCGACGCGAGCGCCCGAACCAGCCGCACCTTGTCCTCGGGCAGGAGATCGCCGTGCGCCTCGCGGATCCCGACCGCCGCGGCGACCGCCGCGACATTCGGCCCGTGGTCGCCGGAGAGCAGCACCGTGCGTCGCACGCCGAGTGATTCGAGATCGCGAAAGAGCTCGGCGAGCCCCGGGCGCAGGCGGTCGGCGTACTCGATCACGCCGGCCGCGACGCCGTCGATCGCGACATAGGCGCGCAGCCGCGCGTCGCCATTCTCCAGCGCGTCGAGCGCCGCGGGCGCGATCGCGCAGCGCTCGGCGAGGAACGCGCGCGCGCCCACCGTGACCGTGCGCCGGTCCGCCTCGCCGATGATCCCGCGACCCGGCGCCTCGCGCACGTGGCGCGCCGCGGGGATCACGAGCGCGCGCGCTTCGGCGGCCGCGATCACCGTGGTCGCCAGAGAGTGACTGGACCCGCGCTCCACCGCCGCCGCAAGTCGGAGCACGTCATTCTCGGTGAATCCGGGCGCGGCGACGACGCGCGACACCGAGGGGCGGCCGATGGTGAGCGTCCCCGTCTTGTCGAACACCGCGGTATGCACGCGCTCCATGCTCTCCAGCGCGCCGCCGTTGCGCACGATGATGTGCCGCCGCGCCGCGCGGTTGATCCCGCCGATGATGGCGATCGGCGTCGCGAGGATGAGGGGACAGGGGGTGGCGACGACGAGCACCGCGAGCACGCGCGTCCAGTCGCGCGTGAGGAGATAGGCCACCGCGCACACCGCGAGGGTGATCGGCGTGAACCACATCGCGTAGCGGTCGGCGATCCGCTGCAGCGGCGCCTTGCTCGCCTGCGCGCTCCGCACGAGCTCCACGATGCGCGCGTACTGGCTCTCCCCCGCGCGCGCCACCGCGCGCACCGTGAGCACCCCCTCGCCGTTCGCGCTGCCGCTCATGAGCCGGGTGCCCGGCGCCGCGCTCACCGGCACCGGCTCGCCGGTGAGACGGGAGACGTCCACACTTGAATGCCCCTCCTCGACCACCGCGTCGCACGCCAGCAGCTCGCCCGGCCGCCAGAGCAGCCGGTCGCCGACGGCGACGTTGTCCGCCGGCACATCCACGACCCGGCCGTCGACGATCCGGTGCGCGAGATGGGGCGCAGCCGCGATCAGCGCGCGGATGGCTCCGCTCGCCCGGCCCTCGGCGTAGCGCTCGAGTGCTTCGCCTCCCGTTTGCATGAGCACGATCACGAGCCCAGCGACGGGCTGCGCGAGGAGGATCGCCGTCACGATCGCGAGGGTCGCGACGAGATCGGTGGCGAAGTGCCCGCGAGTGGCGGCGTGAATAGTGCGCCAGACGACGGGGAGGCCGGTGACCACCAGCACCGTCATCCAGGTGACGTGCGCGGCACTCGGCGCGCCGAGTGCATAGACGAGCGCGCCGGCGGCTATCCCCGCCAGGGAGAGGGTGGGGAGTAGGGTCGCGCGGGACGGGAGCTTCATGCGCTCAATCTGTCGTGAGAACGCTTCTCACGATGTCGGAGGGGAGACCCGGCGACTGTCAGGGTTTCCCAGCCACGAGGGAGAGAGTAGCTATCAGGGCGTGGAGGCGAGGGCCGGCGCGGCGCGAACCCTGTCGGCGCGCCGCCGACGCGCGCCACCGCATTCCCCGATTGGTCGACGCCCCGCCCACCGCTAAGCTGGGACTTGCGATCCGCCCCCGGCACGCGATCATCTCCTGTGCGGAGCGATCATGCTTAAGGCAAAGACAAAACTCACTTCAAGCCCTAACGAGATCATCGAGCGCGCGATCCAAGTGCGCACGGGGCGGAGCCGCCTCGATGGCGACCTCGCCGTCCCTCCCGGCGCCCGGGGCGTGGTGCTAGTCGCGCACGGGACCGGCAGCAGCCGGCACAGCTCGCGCAATCGCCACGTCGCGGCGGAGCTGCAGGGCGCCGGCTACGCGACGCTCCTGCTCGATCTGCTCACCTCCGGCGAAGAGCGGCTCGACTCGATCAGCGCGCAGATCCGCTTCGACATCCCGCTGCTCGGCGAGCGCGTGGTGCACGCGGTCGAATGGGTTCGCGAGCAGGCGGAGACGAAGCGGCTGCCGCTCGGACTCTTCGGGGCGAGTAGCGGCGCGGCGGCGGCGATCGTCGCGGCGGCCGAGCGACCGAGGGAGGTGACGGCGATCGTGTCGCGCGGGGGGAGGCCCGACCTCGCGGGGAGCGCGCTGGAGCGGGTGCGGGCGCCGACACTTTTGATAGTAGGAGGGGCGGACGAGGTGGTGCTGGATCTCAATCGCGAGGCGCTTTCGAAGCTCCGATGTACTTCGGCGCTCGAGATCGTTCCCGGGGCCACGCACTTGTTCGAGGAGGAGGGCGCATTGGAGCGGGTGAGTAGGTTGGCGCGGGAATGGTTTGGAAAGTGGATGCTGGGAGGGGCGTGAGTAGGAAAAAGGAAGTGGGGGGGTGTCAGGAGGCTGGGACGATAGAAGGCGTGGACAGTGGCGAGTGGGGACTGGACGGGCGCGGGGGGCACGGCTCCTTGCGCGCGAATGGGAGGGCACACAACAGCGCGAGGGGCGGCGCTGGCGGCGGGCGGTTATCGTTCGCCTCGATGAAGACGCTCGCTCTCGCCACCAGTGCTGCCGTTCCTGCTCTCCACCCCGAGGATGCGGTGCTCGTGGAGGCGCTCGCGAAGCGCGGCATTCGCGGGGTGGCGGTGGTCTGGGACGCGGGCGAGGCGATGGACGCCGACGCGATACTGCTGCGGTCGGTTTGGGATTACCACCTGCGCAGCGAGGAATTCCTGGCGTGGGTGGCGCGGGCCGGCGCGGCGGGCACCGTGTGGAACGATCCGGCGCTCGTCGCTTGGAATGCGCACAAGACGTATCTCAGGGACCTCGAGGGGCGCGGGGTCGCGGTGGTGCCCACGCTCTGGGTGGAGCGCGGGGCGGCGGTCGATCTCGGGCGGGAGGTCGCGGCGCGGGGGTGGGGGGACGTCGTCGTGAAGCCGGCGGTGAGCGCGGGAGCGCACCGCACCGTGTGCTTCGCGGCGAGTGAGCGCGGGGCGGCGCCGCCACAGGCTCTTGAGCATCTCGCGCGGCTCGCGAGCGACGGCGTGGCCATGGTGCAGCCCTATCTCCACTCGGTGGACGGCTACGGCGAGCGCTCGTTCATGTTCATCGAGGGGGCGTTCACGCACGGCGTGCGCCGGCAGCCGGTGCTCACGCAACGATACGAGGCGGAGGCGCCGGCGCCGCGGGTGGAGCCCGACCGCGACGAGCTGGTGCTCTGTCACGCCACGCTCGCGGCGCTCGAGCAGGCGCCGCTCTATGCGCGGATCGACGTCGCGCGGGACGAGACGGGGAGGCCGCGCTTGATGGAGCTCGAGCTGATCGAGCCGCGGCTTTACTTCCGCGAGGCACCGGCGGCGGCCGACGCGCTCGCGGAGGCGATCGCGGCGCGGATGGCGTGACGCCGGAGCGTCGCGCGCCGTCAACCTCACGGCCGCGATCGCGGCCGCCGCTCCCTCGCTGGAGATCCTGAGCCCCATGCGTACCGCCCTACTGCTCGCCGCGCTCGTGCCGGTCGTCGCGCTCGTTCCTCTAGGCGGCTGCCGGGGGCGCTCCTCGGATCCGGCGGACGCCGACGGCGGAGCCGCCGCCCGCGCGCGGGCGAAAATGCGCGCCGAGGCGCCGCTCCCGCGGGGAGAAGGGCGCGTCGATGTGGAGGGCGGGCGCATCTGGTACAAGCTGTCCGGCGCCGGCGAGGGGACGCCCGTCATCCTGATCCACGGCGGCCCCGGCATCGCCAGCTTCTACCTCAAATCGCTCGAAGCGCTCGGCGACGACCGGCCGGTGGTCCGCTACGATCAGCTCGGCTCCGGCAACTCGGGCGCCCTGACCAACGTCTCGATGATGACGGTCGGGCATTTCGTGGAGGAGCTCGACGCGCTCCGCAAGCAGCTCGGCTACGATCGCGTGCACTTGGTGGGGCACTCGTGGGGCGCGATGCTCGCGGTGGAGTACTCGCGGGCGCACCCCGAGCACGTGGCGAGCCTCACGCTCGCGAGCGCGTCGCTCGACATGCCCGCGTGGGGGCGCCACATCTCGCGGCTCGTGAGAACGCTCTCGGATCCGGCGCAGCGCGCGATCCAGCGGCACGACGCGGGCAGCGCGGGCGACGCGCCAGGCTACGCCGCGGCCGCGTCCGAGTTCTACGGCAAGTACGTGTGGCGTCACCCCGAGCGCGCGGACCTGGACAGCATGGTCGCGACGGGCAACGCGCTGATCGCGGTCCAGATGAAGGGGGCCAACCAGTTCACGCCGGGAGGCACGCTCAAGAGCTACGATGCCACGCCGTACCTGGGCGCGGTGCGGGTGCCGGCGCTGTTCCTGGTGGGCGAGTTCGACGAGGCCGATCCCGCCACGGTGAAGCGCTTCGCGGCGCTGACCCCGAGCGCGCGCTATCGGATGATCCCCGGCGCGGCGCACATGATCACCTGGGACAACCCCGATGCGACCGTGTCCACCGTACGCGCCTTCCTGCGCGGCGTGGACTCGACGACGGCGAAGCGCCGTCGGCGCCTGCTCTAGGTGGTCGTCGCGGGCGGCGCGGTGGGTGGCGGCAGCGCAGCGAGCTCGCCGCTGGCGCCGTCCAGCGTTTCGTCGCGGCTCATGATGTCGCGAAGCCGCGGCGCACGCCCCACCAGATAGGGCACCGACGTCACCACCACGTTCGGCCGGAAGTGGAAGGCGGTCCGGATGTACCACGCGGTCTTGTTGTGCAGAAGATACTCCCACCAGCGGTGCGGCACGATCTCCGCGACGACCACGGTGACGAGGTCGGCGTCGCCGCGATGGATCAACCGGTTCACGTACTCGACGAGCGGCCGGAGCACCGCACGATTCGCCGATGCGATCGTGACGAGATCGACCCCGATATCCCACTGGTCCCACTCCTCGCGCAGCCGCCGCGATGACCCCGGTTCGACCTCCACGTACACCGCGCGCACATCCTCGGAGATCGTCGTCGCGTACACGAGCACGCCGGCGGTCGCCTTCGTGATGCCATTCACCGGCACCACCACCGTATGGTGGAGGAACATGATCGGGGCGTGGCCGGTGAACTTCACCTCGTGGGCGAACTGCTCGTAGTGCCGGTGGATCTTCCTCAAGAGCATGATGATGGACGGGATGATGAGCACGACGATCCACGCGCCAGCCAGGAATTTCGTGACCACCTGCACGACGGAGACGACCGCCGTCGCGACCGCGCCGAGACCGTTGAGCGCGGCCTTCAGCTCCCAATGCGCATCGCGGGTGTGCCACCAGTGGACCACCATGCCCGCCTGTGAGAGCGTGAAGCAGACGAAGACGCCGATCGCGTAGAGGGGAATCAGCGCGCTCGTGTCGCCGTGGAAGCGCCAGACGAGGAGCATCGCCACGAGCGCCAGCGCGATGATCCCGTTGGAAAAGGCGAGCCGGTCACCGCGCGCGGCGAACTGGCGCGGCATGTAGCCGTCGCGCGCGAGGATGCTGGACAGTCGCGGGAAATCGGCGAAGGCGGTGTTCGCCGCGAGCACCAGGATGGCGAAGGTCGCATACTGGAGCGCGAAGTAGAGCGCGCCGCCGCCGAAGATATGGCGGCCGAGCTGCGAGAGCACGGTCTCATTGAGCGCCGGCATCACCTGATAGTGCTGCGCGAGAAAGCTCGTGCCGATGAAGAAGGTGGCGAGGATCGCCGCCATCCAGCCGAGGGTGATCGCCGCGTTGCGCGCGCTCGGCGCCTTGAAGGCGGTCACCCCGTTGGAGATCGCCTCGGTGCCCGTCATCGCGACGCAGCCTTCGGCGAAGGCGCGCAGGATGAGGAAGGTGAGGGCGAATCCGATCGGCGTCGCCCCGGCGTGCCGCGCGGCCGACAGCGGGTCCACGCGCACCGGTCCCACCGACGGCGCAAGATCGTGCCCCGTGAGCGCGCGGGAGAGGCCGGCGCCGATGAGCGCTAGCATGAGCACGATGAACACGTACGTCGGCACGCTGAACGCGGCCCCCGACTCGCGTACGCCGCGGAGGTTCACGAGCATCAGCACGACGATCGCGGCGACGCCCAGCGCCACCGTGTGCGGCACGAGCGCGGGGTACGCGGAGGTGATCGCCGCGATGCCGCCGGAGACCGACACCGCCACCGTGAGGATGTAGTCGGTGAGGAGTGCCGCCGCGGCGACGAGCCCCGGCATGGTGCCGAGGTTCTCCTTCGCGACCGTGTACGAGCCGCCGCCGCCGGGATAGGCGAAGATCGTCTGGCGGTAGGAGAGCGCCACGAGCACGAGCAGCGCGACGATGACCGCCGAGATCGGCACCACGTACGAGAGCGCCACGGTGCCGAGCACCGCGAGCACGAGCAGCGTCTGTTCGGTGGCGTACGCGACCGAGGAGATCGCGTCGGAGGAGAGGACGGCGAGGGCCGTGCCCTTGCCGAGCCGTTCATGGTCGAGCCGGTCGGAAGCGAGCGGTCGACCGAAGAGCAGTCGCTTGATCTTGGACAGCGAGAATGCGGCGGGCATGGAGGGTTTGGCGCGAGCACGGGTCACGGTCCAGGCGGACGGTGACCCGTCAAGCGACCACTGCGAGCGAACAAAAACAACGAAGGATCAGAGCGGGCGACCGGACTCGAACCGGCGACGTCCAGCTTGGGAAGCTGGCATTCTACCAACTGAATTACGCCCGCGGCGTGCTTCCGCTCAGAACAGCTTCAAGATACGGACGTGTCACGCCGACCACGAGAGCCAGCGGTCGGGATTGAACCGACGACCGCTCGATTACGAATCGAGTGCTCTACCACTGAGCAACGCTGGCGCAGATCCCTGCATGCCCTGGCGCGGACTCGAACCGCGACGCCTTTCGGCACCACCCCCTCAAGATGGCGTGTCTACCAATTTCACCACCAGGGCGGAAACTGCGAAGTCCATAGTCCATAGTCCGCAGTCCATAGGGAGCGAGTAGCGAACTGGACGAGCGGGCCCTTCCCACCTCCTACTGTCTCCCTGCGGACTATGGACCGTGGACTACGGACTGCTCT
>JAYUMO010000130.1:0-2398 GCA_043762555.1 Gemmatimonadaceae bacterium
TACCACGCGCCCTCCGACGATCTCGCGCATGCCGATATCGAGCACATGACGGCGGTGATCGGGGCGGCCATTGAAGCCGTGCGACTGCTGGCGAACGGCGCGCAGGTGAGTTGGTTGCCCGGTGGAAAGCCCACGGGCCAATGACGCTTACGGGACTCGGGATTCGGGACTCGGGAGCGAGTAGGAGATAGATACGGCGGGAGTCGGGCCAGCATCTACTCGCTCCCGAGTCCCGAGTCCCGACGACTACCATCTCCCAAGGCGCACGGGCATCTTAAGTGTTCCCCACACCCGCCACCCATGACGCAGCCGGACGTCGTTTTTCTCTCCGCCGTTCGCACCCCCTTCGGCACCTTCGGCGGTTCCCTGAAGGATTACAGCGCCATCGACCTCGCTGTCTTCGCCGCGAAAGAGGCGATGACGCGCGCGAAGGTCGAGCCGGCGGAGATCAGCCATGCCGTCTTCGGCAACGTCATGCAGACGACGTCGGACACGATCTATTTCGCGCGCCACGTCGCCCTCAAAGCGGGATGCCCGATCGAAGTGCCCGCGCTCACCGTGAACCGCCTCTGCGGTTCCGGATTCCAGGCGGTCGTGAGCGGCGCGATGGAGATCATGCTCGGCCTCGCCGATGTCTGCCTCGTCGGCGGCGGTGAGAGCATGTCGCAGGCGCCGCATATCGCGCGCGGGCTGCGCTGGGGGACGCAGCTCGGCAAGTCGCCGGTGCTCGAGGATTCGCTCTGGGAAGGACTCCGTGATCCCGTCGCCGGCCTCGCGATGGGCGAGACCGCCGAGAAGCTCGCCGCGCAGTATCACATCGCCCGCGCGGCGGCGGACGAGTACGCGCTCCGCTCACAGGTGAAGGCCAAGGAAGCGTGGGCGTCCGGTGTGTTCGATGACGAAGTGATCGGCGTCCCGGTGAAGGATCCGAAAACGAAGCAGACGATCCAGTTCCGGCGCGACGAGCACATGCGGCCGGAGACCACGGCGGAAGGACTCGAGAAATTGAAGCCGGTGTTCAAGCCCGACGGGGTCGTCACCGCCGGCAACGCGAGCGGCATCGGCGACGGCGGTGGCGCCCTCGTGATCGCGAGCGACACATGGGCCAAGAAGAAGAACCTCAAGCCGCTCGCCCGCCTCGTCTCCTGGGGCGTCGCCGGCGTGGACCCCACGATCATGGGGATCGGCCCGGTGCCCGCGTCCAAGATCGCCCTCAAGAGGGCGGGGATGACGCTCGACCAGATGGACCTGATCGAGGTCAACGAGGCCTTCGCGCCGCAGGTCTGCGCGGTGGAGCTGGAGCTCAAGATCCCGCGCGAGAAGTTCAACGTGCACGGCGGCGCGATCGCGATCAGCCATCCCCTCGCCGCGACCGGCGCGCGCATCACGGCGCACCTCATTCACGCGCTCCGCAAGTCGGGCAAGCGCTACGGCCTCGGCTCGGCCTGCATCGGCGGCGGCCAGGGGATCGCGGTGATCATCGAGGCGCTCGGGTGAACATGCTCCGTCACCGCGGCGCCGGGCTCCCGTCGCTCGCGGCGCTCGCGATCCTCGGCGCGTGCGCGGGCAGCCAGCCCGAACGGCCCGCGCCCCCGCCGAGCGCTCCGACACATCAGCCGCCCTACGCGGGCGCGCCGGGCACCGAGCCGCTCGTCCCGCATCAGGACGATCCCTGGCCGGTGAAGACGCGCTACGTCGTCGATCTCTGGCTGCACGGCTTCGCGCTGATCTCCGACGACACGGCGCGCGTCCCCCTCTTCCGCCGCGGCTATCGCGACGAAATGGTGGTGGAGAAGAACAAGCGCCGCATCACCACGGCGCTCGACACCAAGCACGATTCGCTCGCCACCTTCCTCGCGGCCCACCCGATCCTTACCGGCGCCCAGTTCCTCGCGCTCTACGAGCACAGCTGGGACGTGATGCAGCGCGACATCAAGGTCTTCCTCACCGCCGACGGAAATCCGCGAAAGGTCCAGGACAAGAACGACCAGCAGATGATATACACCTTCTCGCAGGTCTTCCCCGGCGCGGGCGACCGGAAGTGGCTCGCGATGTTCGCCGTGGCGCTCCAAGATGAGAGCATGAAGTTCTACGAGTCGTACTGGAACCACGTGCAAGTGGCGCGCCGGCCCGTGCTCGCCGCCGTGGACACCGCGTGGAGCAAGGCCTGGGAGAAACGGCTCCGCCGCTTCCAGAACAGCGCCGCGCAGGAGCGAGGCGACATCTACCTGTCGCTCCCGCTCGGCGCCGAGGGGCGCACGATCCTCGGCGGGAAGCGGCAGAACGTGATCGCCGTCACCTATCCCGGCACGCCCGATTCCGCGGCGGAGGCGATCTACGTGATCGCGCACGAGGCGGTGGGTAACCTCGCGGGCACGGCGGTCGGCGACAACACGAC
>JAYUMO010000131.1:0-4823 GCA_043762555.1 Gemmatimonadaceae bacterium
TCGGTGTGCAGCCCATACGAGCTCAGCGTCTGCGCCGGTATCCCGAGCTCCGCGTAGGCGATGTTATCGCTGCGTTCGAAGAAGTGTTGCTCCGGGTGCGGATCGGGGAAGATGGCGAGACCGGCGGCCTTGAAGGTGGGCCCCATGGTGGTGCGCTCGGATCCGGTGAGCCAGGCGTGACCCGTACCGATGAGCGGGTCGGGGCGGCCGATCATCTCGATCTCGAGATTGGCCTTCACGCTGTCGAGGGGGACGGGGAAGTGCGCGATCAGCCATCGGGTGCCGAGGAGGCCCACTTCTTCGCCGGTGGTGGCGACGAAGAGGATGCTGCGTTTGGGAGGCGGGCCGGCGGCGAGGGCGCGCGCGATGGCGAGGACGGCGACGACGCCCGACGCATCATCATCCGCGCCATTGTAAATGGAGTCGCCCTTCACGGGGCGGCCGATGCCGAGGTGGTCGTAGTGGGCGTCGACGAGCACGACCTCGTTGCGCAGGGCGGGATCGGTGCCGCGGAGCATGCCCAGCACGTTCGCGTCGATCACGATGTTCTTACCGACAGTGTCCGCTGCGGACGGGGGGAGCTCGAGGCGATCGGCCATGACAAGAAGGGGGACGCGCTGGTAGTAGCCGCTGTCGCCGGCGGGAATGAGATGCGTGTCGGTCATCTGTTGCGCGATGAGGCGCGCGGCGCGAGCCGCGCCGGGGGTGCCGGTGAGGCGGCCTTGCATCGAGTCATCGGCGAGAGCGGCGAGGGTGGCCCGCACGAACGCGGCAGAAACGGTGGGGGCTGGGGCGGGCGGGGGGGCAGGGGCGGGGGCCGAGGAGCAGGCGGCGAGGAGAACGGCGGGCATCCAACGAAGGCGCATGAGTGGTCTCGCTTTGCAAGACCCGGGAATCGGGAATCGGGAATCGGTGGAGGAAGAAGAACTTTGGAGTGGCGTCATCTCAAAGTTGTCATGCCTCGACCGATTCCCGATTCCCGATTCCCGATTCCCGGATCTTTCACTGCTGCACCACTCGCTTCGCGATCCAATCGCCGACGGCGCGCGTGCCGAGCTTTCCGCCCACGTCTTCGGTGCCGACACCCGCGGCGACCGCGGCGCGGACGGCCGCCTCCACGGCGTTCGCGGCGTCGGCGGCGCCGAGCGTCTCCAGCATCATCGCGAGCGTCAGGATCATCGCCATCGGATTCGCGACATCCTTGCCAGCCAACGGGGGTGCGCTGCCGTGCACGGGCTCGAACATCGCGACGCGCCCCGGATGTCGATTCGCGCTCGGTGCGAGCCCAAGTCCGCCGGCGAGCATCGAGGCGAGGTCGGAGAGGATATCGCCGAAGAGATTGCCGGTGACGATCACCTGGAATTGCTCGGGGGCGCGCACGAGGTCCATCGCCAGCGCGTCCACGTAGCACACGTCGCGCGTGACGCCCGAGTACTCGGCGCCCACCTGCTCGAATACACGCCGCCAGAGCGCGTGCGCGGGGATCGCGTTGGCCTTGTCGGCCATCGTCACGTGGGTCTTCTTGTGTTCCTTGGCCCACGCGAAGGCGTGGCGGATGATCCGCTCCACCCCTTTGCGCGTGTTCAGCTCCTCGGCGATCGCGATCTCGTCGGCGGTCCCCTGCTTGAAGATCCCGCCCACCGACACGTACAGCCCCTCGGTGTTCTCGCGGAAGATGACGAGGTCGATGTCGGCGGGGGTCTTCCCCTTGAGCGGCGTGAGCCGCTCGTGGAAGAGACGCGCGGGGCGCTCGTTCACGTACAGATCGAGCTGGAAGCGAAGCCCGAGCAGAATGTCGCGCGCGTGCTCGTTCCCGGGGACGCGCGGATCGCCGAGTGCGCCGACGAGAATGGCGTCGACCTCGCGCCCCAGCCGATCGATCTCGGCGGGGGGGATCGTCACCGTGGTCTTGAGATAATGATCGGCGCCGTAGGGCAGCTGCTCGAGCGTGATGCCGACGCGGAATTTCTGCTCCACGGCACTCAGGACTTTCAACGCTTCGCCGACGACCTCCGGGCCGATGCCGTCGCCGGCAATGACGGCGACGCGGCGCTTCGCGATCACGTGACGGCGGAGCTGCGACCGCAGGTGACGCAGAATTTCCAGTCGAGCTCGAGCTCGGAGCCGCACGCGGGGCAGCGCTGGATGGCGAGATTCTGGCCGCAGTGCGGGCAGAAGACGACGCGCCGCCCCGGGGGGAGCACGCCGCCGCAGAAGCGGCAGGCGCCCGAGGGTGTTGTTGCTGTCGCGGTGGCTGCGCTCGCGCCACCCGCTGCGGCGGCACCGCTCCCTCGCGTTTGCGGCGACGACGCGCGCTCGGCGCGGGTCGCGCCGGGGGGGCGGGCGCCCGGGGCCTGCGGGGGCATCGCTCCGGCGTGCGACGGCAGCGGCGACGCCGGCACCCTCGGACTGGACGGGCGCGGCTGCGGTCTGGTCTCCGGCGACCCGACCGGCGACTCGACGCGCCGCACGGCGTCGGCGGCGAGGGCGACGCGAGACGCCGCGAATTCGCGGTAGATCGAGGTGTTCGGATTCGGGCTCGCGAGCTCTTCGCGGATCGTCTCCCGCATGACGTCATCGCCGCCGAGCAGTCCGTGTTCGCCGGCGAGGAGACGGCAGAGCACGATCTCGTAATCCTCGTTGGTCTCGATCTCGAGCTCGCGCCGGTTGTGCCGGTAGGGGATGAGGCTGTTGAACAGCTCCCCGACCTCGAAGGGCTGCGAGAGGTACTCCGGGTAGCCGTTGCGTATATTCTGTACCAGCCGTCGGAACATGCGGTCCAGCTTTTCTTCGTCCATGCGGGTCTCGCGCGAGGGAAGGCAGGCGGCCGGGCACGACGCCACCGCGTGCTCACGGTGCTCCCGCGAACGCCCCCGCGCAAGACCCGCTCCCCGTCGCCGATCCGTGCCCGACCCCTCCTCCCGCTCCTTGCCGCGCGCGCTGCTGCGCGCCACCGCGCTCCTGCTCGCCGCCTTCGGCCTGGTGCCGATAGCGAACCTGCTCACCGGCGGGCATGTGCTGCCGTGGTGGGGGAACGCGGTGCGCGACTGGCTGTTGTACGGGGGGCTGACGGTGCTCGCCGCACTGGCGCTCGCGCATGTCGCCGGCGAGCGGCTGGAGCGGTGGTCGGCATGGGCGTGGGGTGCCGTGATGGCGCCGCGGCCCGCGCTCTTCGCGGGGGCCGTGGCGGCGGTCACCTTCGCGCTCGCCGCCGCGCTCGCCGGCTATGCGTTCGCGCGCCAGCCGCACTCGCTGGATGAGATGGAGGCGCTCTGGCAGGCGCGCATCATCGCGTCCGGGCACGTCGCGCTGGCGCCGCACCCGCATCGCGAGTTCGTCTCGATGATGAACGTGATCGACTGGGACCGCTGGTACTCGCTCTTTCCCGTGGGCGGGCCGGCGCTGCTCGCCGCCGGCGTGCTCGCCGGCGCGCCGTGGCTCGTGAACCCGCTCAGCGCCGCGATCGCCGTCGCCGCCACCTACCAGTTCGTGCGGCGGGCATACGACGAAACGACGGCGCGCGCGACGGCGCTGCTCCTCGCGCTGTCGCCCTTCGTGCTCTTCATGGGCGCGGGCTACCAGAACCACGTGCCGGCACTTACCGCGCTGACCCTCGCACTCGCCGCGCTCCCGGCGTGGCGCGCGGCGGAGACGACGGGCGCCGCCGCGCGCGCGTCGATCGCGATCGGGCTCGCGCTCGGCGCGCTGGTCGCGATCCGTCCGCTGGATGGCGCGCTCGCCGCGCTCGTGTTCGGCGCCTTCCAGGTGGGCCACGCGGCGCGCGGACACGCCCAAGCGCGATGGACGTCGCTCGCCGCGCAGGCCGCGGCGGGCGCGATCCCGGTCGCGCTGCTGCTGCTCGCCAACGCGCGCACCACCGGGCACCCGCTCACCTTCGCGTACGACGTGATGTGGGGGGCGCGCGAGTTCGGTTTCGGTGCGACGCCATTCGGGGAGACGCACACGCCGGTGCGCGCGCTCGTGCTCCTCTCGCAGAACCTGATGCGGCTGGACGTCTACCTGTTCGAGTGGCCGATCCCGGGGATCCTGCTCGCCCTGGCGACGCTCGTACTAGTGCGCGCGCCGCGCGACTGGGACCTGCTCGCCGCCGCGCTCATCGTCGCCTTCCTGGGCGGATACGCGCTCTACTGGCACGACGGCTTCTGGGTGGGCCCGCGCTTCATCTATCCCACCGCGACGCTCTGGGCGCTCCTCACGGCGCGTGCGCCATCACTCCTGGCCGCGCGCGCCGAGCACCCGACGCACCGCCGCGCCGCGCTGGCGTTCGTCCCGCTCTGCCTGCTGGGGTCACTCGTGTGGCCGAGTACGGTGACGGGCGCCCGGATGCGCGCCGCTCAGTATCACGCCGTGCTCTGGCAGCTGCGCACCGACCTCGACGCCGAAGCGCGGGCCGCCCGGCTGACGAACGCGCTGGTATTCGTGCACGAGGGCTGGGGGGCGCGCCTGATGTCGCGGATGTGGGCGCTCGGCGTCCCGCGCCGGGACGCGGAACAATTGTTGGTGGAGTCGGATGCGTGCGCGCTCGAGATGGCGCTGTTGTGGGAGGAATCGCCGGGGCCCGCCGACCCAGCCGGCCGCCTGGCGCGCCTCCGCGCCTCCACCCCCGACGCCGAGCGCTCCGCGCTGCACGCGCTGCCGGAGCTCACCGGCGACGCCACCCTCCGCTTCTCCGACCACGGCCCTTTCACGAGCCAGTGCCGCGAGAACGTGCTAGCCGACAGCTCCGGCGTCTCCCTCTACCCGCCCTTCCTCGCGCAGAATCGCATTTCTCCCGACGGCGCGCTCGGCGGCGACGTGATCTA